>CBIHQO010000125.1:0-11356 GCA_966211735.1 uncultured Schlesneria sp. | reverse complement strand
GGCGTGTTAGGGGCAATGTGCGTCTGGCAAGGAGTGTTGAGTCTGCGCGAGCTAGCAGTAGAGGCACCGCCGACGTCCGACCCATTGCCGCCTGTAATCCGACGATCCATCGCGAGTTGGATCTTCAGAAACTGGGTCGGGATCGCGTTTGGGATCGGGCTCGTCGCCGGCCTGACGATCTTCGTCATGTTTTGCGTTCGCGGCGTGCAGCAAGCGGAATTGGAACGAACGATGCAGGAGTCGAACAACAAAGCCGCGATTCAGGCGTTGAAGCAAGCAGGTGGCCAGATCTTCGGCTGGAACAGACAGCAAGAGGCGACTTCCATCAGGCTACGTCGGGCTGATGAGCAGACGCGGATGTTCGAGGGGCAGGGTGTTGGCAATCGCGAAATTGTTGACGACGATTTGCAAGTGCTTGCCTTGTTTCCTCACTTGGAAAGGCTGCAGATCGGATCCCCTGAAATCACCGATGCCGGGTTGCGACAGGTGCCTGAACAGCCGCTGTTAACGACCTTGTCGGTAGAGTGCCCGCTGGTCACGGACGAGGGGCTGGCTTTCGTTGGCACGATGCCTCATTTGGAATATCTCGACTTGTCGGGGACTGCGATCAGCAAGCTGACGACTTTACAGTTGGATCATAAGCCGCATCTCACGGATCTCAAACTTTGCAGCACTTCCGTGACCGACGCCGCGGCGCTGTCTCTGGCAACGGCGAAATCATTAACGACTCTCGACTTGTCGCAGACTGCCATTAGCGACGGAACTCTCTTGAAGCTAATCGACCTTCCGTTGTTAGAAGAGTTGCGGCTGGATAACACGATGGTCACGGATGAAGGGATTCAAATTCTGCGGCACCTACCACATTTGAAATTTCTGAGCGTTGACGAGACGCATGTCACCCCGGAAGGCTGCCTGGCGTTAAAAAAGCTGCTGCCGAAATGCCGGATCGTGCGGCGCTGGTTGCCAGGGCCGGGTGGGATCATGATTGCGCCGCAGGGTTGACAGCAAAGGCGAATCGGCCTGAATCGGTACCGAGTGCGCGGTCTTTTGCAAAAAGTGAACCCGTCTATCCGGGATAGGCGGGCTCGAGTTGTCTCTGGCGAACACAGAGCGTTGTTACTTGCTCTTCGCATCTTCGGCGATGCAGTAAAGGTGCTTGCTGGAGCGGATGTAGAGGGCGCCGTCGCTGATGGCGGGGGTGGCGCTGAAGTCTTCGGTGTCCTCGGTGACGCGATTCGTCGCGAGTTGTTCGAACTTGTCACCGAGCTTGATCACGTGAGCTTCGCCGTTGCGTGCGACGTAGTACATCTTGTTGTCGGCGACGACGGGTGAGGAATAGTCCTGGCCGCCTCCACCCCCGCCGCGACCTCCGCGTCCCCCACCACCAGGGCCCCCACCGCCGGGGCCTCCTCGACCTGGCCCACCAGGACCGCGACCGCCGCCACCTTCATCCTGTGCGATCGGAGCTGAACCGCCTCCCAAGCGACCCTGATAGATCCGGTCTCCGGTTTTGGCATCGACGCAGGTGGCGACGCGATTGGAGACGAAATAAAGTTTGCCGTCGGCCAGGACGGGGGTACCGATGCGGTTGTTGTCGCGGCCGGTCCAGAGGACATTCGACTTGGTGATATCGTCTTTGCCACCCGCTTTAATCGCGATCGATCCGCTTCCCTGGTCGCCCATCGCATAGATCACCTTGTTATCAGTGATGACGCTGGAGCAGAACGAACGGGTCTTCAGTGCTTCGCAGTACCAGCGCAGCTTGCCGGAGTCGGGATTGAGGCCCCAGATTTCATCGGGGACGCCGATCACCAGGTCGGTGCGGTCGGCATCGACTTCGACCAGGACCGGGGTGCCCCAGGTCGCTGCGAGTGCATCGGCTTCGGCTTGCCAGACGATTTTTCCTGTGGCCTTGTCCAACCCGTAAGCCTTCTGGCTTTCCATCGCGGCGGTCACGATGACGAGGTTCTTATAGAGGACCGGGCTGGAGCTGGAACCCCAGTTCATCCGGTTGGAATCGGTCCCCAGCGGCGTTTGCCAAAGCTGGTTTCCTTCCATGTCGAACGCCAAGGCCCCGGTCTTGCCGAAGAAGACGTAGACGCGTTCGCCGTCCGACGCCGGTGTGTGCGTGCAGTATCCGTGCTCGGCAAACATCCCGCCGTATTCGTCTTCGGGCAGGTATGGTTTGACGGTCTTGTCCCAGATGGTCTTGCCCGTCTGGCGGTCGAGACAGGTCAGATGTCGCAAGAGGGCGTCTTGCTGGCCGCGGTCGCCGCGGTCCGTGCCGTAGCCGGACCAACTGGTGACGAAGATCTTGTCGCCGACGATGATGGGACAGGATGAACCGGGGCCGGGCAGCTTTACCTTCCACTTGAGGTTCTTGTCGGGCGACCATGTGACGGGTGTCGGCGTGGTTTCTTCACTGACGCCGCTGCCGTTCGGGCCGCGGAAGCGAGGCCAGTCCGTCGCCACCGCCACGCTGCCCAGCAGCAGCAATCCCGCGATCGCCGAGAAGTAGGGCCTGGAATTGTGCATGTCACGCTTTCGAAGAATGAGAGGAAAGAAATGATGAGTCAGATCAGGTTGCGGGATTCTGCTCGATTGAGACCGGCGCAGGGCGTAAATTCATCTTCTCTTCATGTCAGGTCACGGAATTTGCGGAAAACCGCCACGGATTCCGGTGAAAGAATCTGCACGTTGGTCCTCTGTGAGGTTTGGCGAGGATCGAGCCATTGCCACCAAGTCACAGGGGCGAAGAGTGCATCCGTCAGCGGCCAGACGCTTGTCTGATCCAAGCCAACGACCAATTCCGGCAGCATCAGCCACCGAGTATCCGTCAGATCATCTCTGCCTTGCGCGATCAGCACATGCGACACGGTGAATGTGTCTTGCATGAAAGGATTGTCGATTTCTCGCGGGAAATTCAGCGACCATTCACCGAGTTGCTGGCAAAGTCGACAGGGTGAAAACTTTGCTCTGTTAGATCCCCGCCCGATGGCCGTATGTATATGTGGTGGGGCTGGACCGCATCGACGCGGTCGGCCAGTAACACTCCAGTCCGATGTTTGCAGAAGGGCGTATCATGGATTCGATTCGAAGTGTGTTTGGTGTCGGTATGGCTCAATTGATGGTGCTGGGGGCTTTGGTTCCCGCGTACGCGGACCTTAACGAAGGCGAAGACGATCATCGTCGCCTGCATGCTCGTCGCAGTTCACACACGATCAGCGATCGTCGCGAAGACTATCCCGTGATTACGAACTGGCTGACATCGCCAGACAGACCTGAAACGACCGAGAGCACGACGTAACGCGATCTGTTTGATCTCGTCTGCGGCGTGGTTTGTGATAACGGGTCTGTGTGATTGGCTGACCCGTTATCACAAATCGTGAGCTGATTGATATCGGTGTTGGAAGTAGAGGGTCGGGGGCAGATCGCTTCGTCTTCCCCTTCGAGCTTGCCTCGATGGATAGGGGCTTGTGCGCTGCCAGCAGCCCGGCGCTCAAGTAGTGCACCAGCCCGCTTCCACCAAGGTGAACTCGGTGGGGTTGTGATTGCGGCTGTCGATGTGGGAAGAGCACGACCTTGTAGAAGACTCCAAGATCATGGCACCCCGACCGAGTTCAATCGAGCTTACGCTCAGCATTCGCCACTTTCTTCCGAATGATCCAATGATTCCTGCTGCTGGCGGCAGCATTCGGCACGCTCGTCGTCGCCGACGGCTGTGAACAGTTCGAGCAAACGGCCCAGGCAACCGTGGCAATAGACCGATCGAATTTGATCCCTCGTCAACGGTGCTAAGAGGACCATGGCCTCTGAAGATCGGTCCAGCGACTGCAGGTAGCCAGCCAGTCCCAGTCGGAACTTGAGATTGTCTGGCTCCAGGCTGATCGCGCGCTGAGCGGCCGCTTCGATCGTCCGTGTCGAGGCACCGCATCGCCGCAGATAGTACGACAGATCGAAATAGGGCTGCGCCGCTTCGGGGTCGAGTGTGACGGCGCGCCGGCAGGCGACGATCGCCGTCTGCGGTTCATTCAAAGCATCGAGCCCCGCGGCAGCGGACAGCAGGACGAAGACGGTTGTCGATTTCCGCTGGACCACGTTTCGGTAGAGTGGCCGAGCCCAGACGTCGCGATCCACGGCGAGGTAGCAATCTCCCAAGGCGCATTCGGCGGCCGCACTGAGCGGTATCCGGATGGACGCTTCTTCCAATGCC
Organism: uncultured Schlesneria sp.; assembly: GCA_966211735.1. Lineage (GTDB taxonomy): Bacteria > Planctomycetota > Planctomycetia > Planctomycetales > Planctomycetaceae > Schlesneria. Next base: position 7,143 of record CBIHQO010000125.1, on the reverse strand, counting down.
GATGTCGCGGCTTCCCATTGCCGCCAATTGTGGCGGATGAGCCCGAGCAATTCCCAGCCGCGTCCACAGTCGGGCTGGTCCTCGAGGTAAGGCTGAATTGTCACAAACGCGTCGCGAAGCCTGCCGCCTCGAAAACTGGCCTCGGCTTGATGCAATGCCGAACGGTCAGTGTCCACGAATTCGAAATCCGACATGATAGGCCTCCCAGATGGGGACGATCTCAACGGGATGGGGACGGCATCGGCTGGCAACGTTCGCGGTCAGCCAGTGCGGTTAGCGAGGTAAACGGGGGTCGAGGCAGACGCGGGTTTCTGGCAGACAATGGGTCAGGGGATCGCTGTCTACTTCCACGGTGGCTTCCGTTTTCGATGCTGTCAGGTGTTATCAGCGTCGTTGGCGATTGAGCTGGCCAACCGTGGACGATCCCGCATCGGCTGTTTGTAATTGCGGAATCATTCGCTGTGGTCGTTCCTGGGCCAGACTGTGGGGATCTCGAACGAGAGCGGTCAGCACACACACCAGGCTGGAAAGTCCCAGCATGATCAGATTGAACCGCAATTCTGTGCGCCATCGTTTGTTGAAGTTCATGCGGAATCCTGTGGGTCAGTGGCAACCAGCGCGGGTCAAGCAAAATGTGTGGGCGGCGGCATCCATGCCCCCACCCACGACAGTCACACGCACCATGTCTCGGACGTAAAAGTGCTGGACGGCGACAATGGCAATCGCAACCAGAGGTTCGATGCACGTCAGCGGACGGCGCAGCGGATGAAGAGGTGGCACCAATGCCTCCTGAGGATCAGTAGACAACGAACAGTCAATTGCGAGGTCGTTGGCTGGCTACCGAAAGGTCGCTGGCATTAGCGGAAACAAGCTGTAAGACTATTTTCAGTAATGTGTTGTGCAAAACTGTAGTGAGTCATTTATTCTGAGACTGAGTCTCAATGTCAATATCGTAGTGGCCGGCTGCGGAATTGCAACCGCACTTCTTGTCAGAATCCGGCGTTTTCAAGAACTCTTGGTGGGAGGGGCTTCCAGCCCGTCGCCTTGGTTTGGCCTTTTGCGCTGAGATTTCGTCTTTGGCGCAACGTGCGCCGCGAAAAGTGACGGGTTGGAACTCGTCCTACGAGAAGAGGGGCAGGCCGAAAGGAGGCATTGGCGGCGGTCGAATGCCGCCAATGCTCAGCGAACGGAACCGTGCGGCCGATACGAGCCTCGACGAAGTCTACCGTCGCGCACTCACTGACTGATTATCGAAATCGCGTGCGATCTGATCGCCTATTTCTTGGCAGACTTCTTGACGGCCTTCTTCGTCGTTTTCTTGGCGGGTGCCTTTTTAGCCGCTTTCTTAGGAGCCGCCTTTTTGGTTGTGGCCTTGGCGGCTACCGTGACCTTCTTGATTCCCTTAGAGGCGGCCTGCTTGACCGACTTGGGGATGCTGTTTGCGATGGCACCGGCATTGGCCCCGGCCACTCCGCCGACGACGGCTCCAACGGCCGCTCCGACCGGGCCGAGCATTGAGCCTGCGGCGGCTCCGGCGGCCGCGCCGCCGATCATTCCCATGCCTGATGGTGCCAACTCCTGCGCCACTTTCTTCTTCGCCATGACGGTCTCCTTGTGTTTCGTTGTTGGAACGCGGGGAGAGCTTACTGATCTTGGGAGGCAATCGACAACTGGATTTCCGCAGGAATGCTGGAACGAGTAACCGCGTGGCGACTCCCTTGACCGGCCGCTACTGAACGTTCAATAGTGATGCGACTCCTTTGCTCTGAATTCACTTCCGGATTGGCAGCACATGAAGACAGCGTCTGGCGTGACGGTGATTGAGAATGGTCAGGTGGTCGACGGAACCGGGGCACCGCCGATTCGCGACGCGGCCCTGGTGATCGAGGACGGGCGGATTCGCTATGTCGGTCCGGCGTCGGCCATGCCGCTGGTCGATCGCGAAGCGACTCGGATTGATGCCCGGGGCGGCACGATCATGCCGGGACTGGTGGAGGCTCATTTCCATGCGACCTACTTCAATGTGTCCGCTCTGGAAGATCTGGATATCAAGTATCCGGTGGAATACGTCACGCTGTTGGCGGGTTGCAATGCCAAGCTGGCGCTGGAATGCGGCTACACGTCGGCTCGCAGTGGTGGCAGCCTGTTCAATGTGGATGTCTGGCTGAAGAAGGCGATCGAAAACGATCTGGTGCCAGGGCCGCGGCTGGCGACCAGTGGTCGCGAGATCTGTGGAGTCGGCGGCTTGATGGATTGGAATCCGGACTTTCGCAAGATCGGCATGGACGGGCTGGTGCTGCTGATCAACGGACCGGACGAAGCACGAGCGGCAGTCCGCAAACTGGTGAAGGATGGCGTCGAATGGGTGAAGACCTATCCCACGGGGGACGCCGCATCGCCGGACATCAACGATCATCACACACTCTGCATGACGTTTGAAGAGATGCACGCGGTGGTCGCGACGGCTCATAACCACGGTATGAAAGTGACGGGCCATTGCCGAGCGACCGAGGGGATTAAAAACGCGTTGCGAGCGGGGTACGATGCCATTGAGCACGGGACATTCATCGACGATGAAGCGTTACAGTTGATCCTGGAGCGAAACGTTCCGGTTGTCCCCGCACTCTATTTTGAACTGGCGAGCATCGAGCGGGGCCCGGAGTTCAATCTCTCGCAGCGGGTAATCGACGGTCACAAAGAAACGCTGGAGGGCGGGACCGAGAGTGCCCGGCGGATCCTCAAGGCGGGCGGTCGCATAGGTCTGGGCGGGGACTATGGGTTTGGCTGGAATCCCCACGGGAATTACGCTCGCGAGCTGACGTTCTTCGTGCACCATGTCGGATTCACGCCGCTGGAGACGTTGATGTGCGCGACGAAAACGGGGGCGGAAATCCTGGGTCGCGATCACGAACTGGGGACGTTGGAGTCGGGTAAGCTGGCGGATGTACTGGTCGTTGACGGAGATGTCGTGACGGATATCTCGGTGCTGGAGGATCGCTCGCGATTCATTGCGGTCATGCAGGGCGGGATTGTGAAAGCGGGGCGGTTAGTCCAGCCTGCGGTTTGATAGTGGTGATCTGGGAGGGCGAAGCTTCTGCTGAGCCGCGCATGTTATTGTGCGTGCATCGACATGCGCGGCTCGGCAGGAGCCTCGCCCTCCCAAAGATGGTGCATCGTCACGGCGGCGAAGTCTCAATAGCGGCTGCCTCGGTTGAATTCATCGGGGGTGGGACTATGCTGGCGTCGCGGTCCTGATGTTCACCTTCTCTGGGAGTTGCCGATGTCTCGTTTCATCCTGACGTGCCTGGCTTTGTCTGTTGTTTCCAGCGGCCTGTTCGCGGCTGATCCGCACAAGACCATCAAGGTGGGAGAAAAGCCGGAAAGCGTTTGCCGTGGGTTTGGCGGCAAGCTGTATGTCACGATGATCAATGGGGAAGAACCTGGTGACGGGACGATCGTGACGCTCGACGGTGACAAGGTGACTGTGTTTGCCAAGGGGCTGAACGCACCGAAGGGGATCGCCTATGTTGGCGACTATCTGGTCGTGTGCGACGAAACCACCTTGTGGAAGGTCGACAAGGACGGGAAGACCGCGAAGCTGGCTGAGGGAAAAAACTTTCCTCAGCCGATCGAGTTTCTGAATGACATTGCCGCCGGGCCTGACGGGGCCAGCGTGTACATTTCGGAGATGAGCAACCCTGGCGCGATGTTTGATCCTGCTGGCGAACGCAAGCTGTGGGATTTGGACGGTGAGAAGGCCAAGGAACTACCGAAGAAGGGGTGCATCTACAAGGTCACGCTGAAGGGTGAGATCTCGGTTGCGATCCCCGCTGGCAATGAGGCGCTGCGGTTTCCCAACGGTGTGGCGGTCGGACCAAAGGAAGAAGGTTCGCATCTGTACGCCGGCGATTTCTTCGCAGGTCACATTGTCACGTATGAGAACGGCAAGTACGAGATCCTGGCGAGCGGCATGCGCGGCATCGATGGGCTGACGGTCACGAAGGATACGTTTTACGCGTCGAGTTGGACTCAGGGGAAAGTCTGGAAGGTTGACCGGAAGACTCGCGAAGCCAAGGTGATTCTGGAAGGCCTGAAGTCGGCCGCCGACTTCTTTTACGATGCCGATCACAAGCTGTTGATTGTGCCGGACATGCTGAGCGGGACGCTGACGTTTTTGGCGATTGAATAGTCAAATAGAAGACAGATGAACACGGACTTCTTGTAGCCAAGGTCGCCAGGACCTTGGGTGAGTGTCATTCGATGGGGCTGACGCCGCCCCGCTCAGAAGATAAGAAGTCGGGGCGATCGATTGATCGCCCCGAATTTCATGCACTAGCGAACGAGGTAGTTCTTGCCGCGCAGCTTGATCAGCAATTGCTCATCGCCGCGCTGCTGACTGAGGAGTTGGTTTTCGCTGGGGTTGTTGGCTTTGACCAGGGCGAAGTAGCCGTCGGTGAAGCGATCGACGATTTCGATCTTGTCTTTGTCTTTTTCCAGATCGAGGTCGGCTGTTTCTGGAGTGACCACGATTTGTTGCTCGGCCTTTCCGCTGGCTTTGGCTTCGGATGTCGAAGCCATGCTCTTACGAGCATAGACCGTCTGGTTGCCGTATTGACGCACCGAATCGGCCGCCACTTCTTTGTCGGTCTTCAAGTCGCGGAAGGAGTTGGCGGGTGCTGGGCCGCTGCTGGCTCCAAGAGCGGCTCCCCCAGAACCACCAAAGCCGGGGCCAGCTAGAGGTCTGCTGGCAGGGGCTGCCGCATTGGTGGCGTTCTGGAATCGCCCTTTCTCGGCACGTTGAGCGACGCCGGATAGCCCGTCGGCGCGATCCAGCTGCGACAGTGATTCGTTGGCTCGGCGGAACGCACCCGCGTCCGCGAGAGGTCGCATGGTTTCGTCCGCCAGAAACGAGGTGTAGGGGGTGAGAATGCCGTGCCTGGTTGAGAGATCGACGAGTTCTTTCACCATCTCGTCGTTCTTGCCAGCCAGGTCGAGCTGGTCGATGATCTCGCCGATGCGACGCATGGCCCAGAGTTTTTCGACGAAGGCAAAGCTTTCGTCGTTGCTCTTTTCGATCAGTGTGGCCGGGAAGTCGAACTTGTGTTCCTGGCCACTGACTTGGCCCTTGATGACAACTTTGGCGGCACCGGGCTTCTTATAGCGACCGACGACGACCAGTTGTTGACCTTCGAAGAGGTCGAAGTTTCCCTTGGGATAGACGCGATTGACGGGCGGCCCGTCTTCGGGCTTGATGCCATCCAGTTCAAAGTTGACGGCGACGTCGGTCAGAACCGGAGAGCTGATGTTGCTGTAGACGGTGCTGACATGGGCTTCGATATCTTCGTCGGGACGAACGTATTCCGACAGGCCGAAGCCGTCTCGTGAGATGCGATCGAGAAGTCGGGAGTTCACGTCATAGCCGACGCCGAATGAGAGGACGCGGGCGCGAATCTTGTTGGCGTCTTTGGCTCCGGCGCAGATCTTGGCTTCGTTGGTCTCACCGATTGTGGGAAGGCCATCAGTCAGGAACAGGACGTAGTTCGGACGACTGTTGTCCTTCAGTTGGCCGAGTGCGGCGGTGAGTGCTCCGGCGATATTCGTCCCTCCGCCGGGATAGAGGCCTTCGACGTAACCGAGGGCCGCCTTGCGAGTCTCGTCGTTATAGCGTTCGAGTTCCGGCTTGTACGATTCGACGACTCCGTCGTAAGCGACGATGTTGAACATGTCCCCTTCACGCAGGTTGTTCAGTACGAACTTGACCGCAGACTTGGCCTGTTCGATCTTCTTGCCGCTCATACTGCCCGAACGATCCAGCACGAAGATGACGGTCTTCTTGGGGCGTTCGGCGTCGGCCGCTTTGACTTGCGGGCTGGCCAATAGCAGGAAGTAACCGTCTTCGCCCTCTTTCGGGCGGTACGCGATGACACTCGCGCCGATCTGGCCTTTGTCGACATCGAACAGTAAGCGGAAGTCGCTGGTCGGAACTTCGTTGGTTCGCGAGTACGAGATCACCGCGTGCTTGGAGTCGGGTCGCTTGATGTCGACGGTGTGCGTCGGCGAGTAGACATTCTTGATGTCGATCGCCGATTCAATCGCCACCTGGAACTCGACTTTTTCGACAGCGTGGGAGGTGTAGCGAGCGGTGCTGAGCGGGAAGAGGAAATCGGTCAGGCCGCGCTCTTTGCGGAGCAGTTGGTTGTAGTTCAGCGTGACTTTGCGTTCGGCACCGGGAGGAACCGGAAAGACGCTCGTTTGGAACAGGCCGCTGCCCATCCATTCGAGCAGGGCCGGGTCCTTGTTCGAACGGACGATCGCTTCGTAGACCGAACGCGCTTCCTTGGCGGGCATCAGCTTGCCGGGAAATTCTTTGCCATCGACCAGCAGCGTCAGCTTATCGACGGCTCCGTCATACGGGAGCGGAAACAGGAACTGCACTTCCATCTGAGTGCTGCCGGTGTTCACGAACGATTGCGAGACTTGCACGCGAGCCACTTGATCGGTGACTCGAGCCTGAACGCTGAGCTCTTTAATCTTGTAGGAACTGGAAGCTGGGGGCGCTGGGCGGATGTGGGGAGTTGGGTGTGGTATTGGACGGGGGAGTGGTCCGGGATGGTTGGTAATGATGAGTACGCCTTGAGCGGACGTGACCGCATTGGCGAGCCCGATCGACAGTCCTAACATCAGCCCCAGAAAGCGTTTCATGATGATCTCCCCACTGCGATAGCTCGGATTTCACGCGGCACCGCTGGTTGGACGCCGCGGCGAATCTAAAAGTTCCCACAATGAAGACGTTTGGCGAGTGGCGATTTCTTACACGGGTGTTTGTCAAAGATTGTCCATGGTCAGGCCGAATCCGTGTCGAGCCGGGCGAACCTCGGTTGCCGATGGAGTCGCAGTGACTGCGCGGCTTCCAGGAAGCTCGATTGGAAACGAGGGGCTCACTCCCACAACTAGAGGCCAGGGGGCTTACGCCGCCCCGCTCAGGAAGGCGAGAGGAGGAGATGGGGGCGACCAAAGAGCAGCGACCGAAGCGAGCACCCATGGCGGCACTCGTTCGGTCGTTTCTCACTCGCCCTGCAGACAGACCGTCACAAAATCGAGACGTCGTGAACGATGTTGGTACTAAAGAAAATCCTGCCAACG
>CBIHQO010000124.1:0-11386 GCA_966211735.1 uncultured Schlesneria sp. | reverse complement strand
AACATAGTCAACGGTTGTGGCCGTCCCGGAATCGACAACAATCGCCGGACGAGACGGCGGTCGCAGTGCATTGACCGCCACAGCATTCAGCAACCGGTCTAGTCCCACTCGCTCCGGAAAATCGACCTTGGCCACGATCGGAATCGACGAGCAACTTCGCACAGCCAGCGGCGTCGGCCCCAGGTCCCATGAATCAAGCAGACGTTGTATGACAGGAGGATTTGAGCCTGAGATCACGGCACCGACAACGCCTTGATTTGTCCATCGCATCAGTTCCGCGCGGGGAATCGGATCATCGATTGGAATCGCTAGGAACTCGGCGCATTCAGGAAAAGAAGGGGCTTGTTGCGGCAATAATCCTGGTCGAAACAACCCGAACTTGATGCGGCTGTTGCCGGCATCAATCGCCAGCAGAGGTGGATACAAAGTCACGTCAGACATCGATCGGATCTATTCCAGAAAAAGGTCACTATCCTTGGCGATAGTTGTCGGTGGCGTGGCCTGCATCGAACGTTCTAGCGGAGCTGCTCTGCCAGACCGATCATAATCCCCTCAGGGCCACGCACGAAGCAGAGCCGGTAGATGTCTTCGTACTGCGCGATCTCACCGACGAGTTCGGCACCGTGCTTGCGCAGACGGGCCACGACATCGTCGACGTCGTCAACAGCGAACATAATTCGGCGGATGCCCAACGCATTCGCGGGGGTGTTTTCTGGCTCAGTCCTGACTGCCGGTGGCGAGTGGAACTTCGTCAGCTCCACCCGACTGTGGCCGTCCGGGGTTCGCAGCATGGTGATGTCGGCACGGACATCCTTCAGACCGATGATGCTGCCCACCCATGGCCCCTCGACAGTTGTCTCGCCTTCCAGTTCCATCCCGAGTTCAACGAAGAACGCTTTGGCCGCTTCAATGTCCTTCACAACGATGAGAACGTTGTCCATCCGCTTAATTGCCATCAGTCACCACGCTATCGACTTCGGGATACTCACCAGGAAAAACGAGCTGCCATTCGAGTCGAGCATTATAGAGCCATCCGGTCGCAACGTCTTCGTGGCACCCGGAAATTGACCGCGAGACACAGAGGACAGAAACCGGAGGAAGACTGGCATCATGCGAGAGCCGCCGCAATCTGGTGTGACGCGGGTTCTCGTCTTGGGTTCTCACGCGAATCAGCCGCGGGGATGGCAGCGTTCGTGAATAGTCTTCAAGCGACTGTGCTCGACCTGTGTATAAATCTGAGTCGTGCGGATGCTGGCATGCCCGAGTAACTCTTGCAATGCGCGAATTTCTGCCCCTCGCGCCAGCATGTGCGTCGCAAAGCTATGCCGCAGCGTATGTGGGCTGATTTCTTTACTGCCACCGATCCGCGCCGCGTAGCGTTTGACCAGTTTCCAGACGGTGATTCTGCTCAATGTTCTGCCACCGCGCGACACCAGCAGCGGCGACGACTGGTCGTTGTCCTTGGCCATCACAGGCCGCTCGTGCTGGAGATAAGCTTCCACCGCGGCGCGAGCGACAGGATTGAGCGAAACCATTCGCTCCTTGTTCCCTTTACCATGACACCGGCAATATCCTTCATCAAGCTGGATATCGCGCAATGTGATCGAACAGACTTCGGAAGCTCGACAACCTGTCGCGTACATCAGCGCCAGCAGGGCCCGATCTCGTAGCGGATAACGATCCTGCCGAACTGGCGCCGCAATCAGTTCGTCGACCTTTTCCGGACTGAGAACCTTGGGAAGATGCTGCCATAGTTTTGGCGAGTTCACCAGCTCCACGACACTGTCCGGCAAGACCCCTTCCAGCACCAGATACCGGAAGAACATCTTGATGGAAACCAGATGCCTGGCGATCGATGTCGCCGCATAGTTTCGTTCGTGCAGGAACTGCAGATACGACGAGAACAACGGGAGTTCAACCTGCTGCAACCGGGCCGGGCCAAAGTTCCGGTACCATTCAGCGAATTGCGTCAAATCTCGCTGATAGGCCAGAACCGTGTTGTCGGCCAGGCCGCATTCGGCACGCAGATAGTTCACAAAACCAGGTAGGTGCAATGACGGGTCCGCAGGACGTTCGCCTGTGAAGGTCGCTGTACCGGCGGGACGCTTGCGAGGCGGCATTATTGATCATCTCCGCAGCCAAAATGGGCCATCCGGTATTGATCGGCAGCTGTCCGAAGCAACTTCATAAAAAGTCGATGGGGCGCATCAAATGCCAGAATTTTTTGGCGGAAAAGAATGAAGTTGTTACGCTCACGAGAAATCAGGAGGCGATTATGTCATTAGCGTTTGTCCTGGCGATCACATTCATCGGACCTCCGTCCGCCGATGACTGGCGGCACGAGTACCGGCAAACGATGGTGGCCACGATCGAAAAAGCCAAATTGCCCGCAACTGTTGGTGTCCCACAATTAGCCAAGTTCTATGTGTCGCTGGAAACGGCCGAAGCCTTACCGCGCGCCGAGCGAGCCCGAATGCGGCGTTCTCTGGAAAGACGCCTTGTTAAGCAGTTGGAACAATTGGTCCGAGACCAACGAAAGCGAAACAGCGTCAGTCAGCGCGGAGTGGACCAACCTCTTGGTGGTGGAGCGGCGGTGGGAGCGCAGCAGTTGATCGACCTCATCGTCAACACGATCTCTCCAGACAGCTGGTGGCAGAACGGTGGCCAAGGCTCGATCTCGTTCTACCCAGACAATCCCGCACTGGTGATCCGCCAGACGAGCGAAATTCACGAACAAGTCGGGGAACTGCTGCGGGCGCTCGCACACTGATCGAATTCGAATTGCGCGACCTCGAACGTGGTTCTCCGAAGGACAAACGACGCAAGCAAACAACGCTTCGTCTTTTCTTTTGTCCCCCGCAGGCGTAAATTGCGTATGGCACCGTGCGGTACTGAAAGAAAAGGATGTTCGAACATGCGACGGTTCACACTGCTGCTGGTCACAACTGTCTCGGTCATCGTCTGGTCTTCCGCGGCTCATGCCGATCGCAAAGATCCCAAGATCAAGCTGTCGGCCCAAAAGGGACTGGATTGGCTCGCAGGTGAACAGCACCGACAGGGCTACTGGGAGGCGAATCAAAGCCAGTACCGCGTCGCCATGACGGCCCTGGCTGGCAACGCCATGCTCTGCGAAGGATCGACCACGACGCGCGGCAAGTACGCCAAGAGAATCTCGTCCGCCGTCGACTATCTGCTCGAAACGGCTCAACCCAACGGCTTGATCGGATACAAGCACGACTACCACTACACCTATGGCCACGGCTTTTCGATGCTGTTCCTGTCGCAGGTCTTCGGTGAGGAAGAAGACGCTCGGCGACGTGAACGACTGAAAGAAGTCCTCACCAAAGCCGTGCAATTCTGTGGCGAAGCTCAAACCCCGGACGGCGGCTGGGGCTATGTCTCAGCCAAAGACGGTAACAACTTCGACGAAGGTTCAACGTGTGTGACCCAAGTTCAAGGTTTGCGAGCCTGCCGCAACGCCGGAATCCCTGTCCCCAAGGAAGTCGTCGACCGAGCCGTCGTTTATATTCAGAAATGCATGTCCCCCTCGGATGGGGGCGTCCAGTACAGCATTCGCGGAGGCGGCTCCCGACCTCCAATCAGCGCGGCAGCCATCGCTTGCCTGTTCAATTCGGGCGAATACGAAAATGACACTGCGAAAAAGCTGATGCAATACTGCGAAAAGAACATGAACAACGCCGGTAACCAGAACCAGATGTTCGGCCACTGGCACTACGCTCATTACTACTATGCTCAAGTTCAGTATCGCCTCGGCGACGAAAAATGGGAGAAGTACTACCTCCCCATCGCCAAGCAGATCATGAACCAGCAGTCGGCCAACGGCTCGTGGAAAGAAGGCCACGTCGGACCGGTCTACACCACCGCCATCAACTGCACGATCTTGCAAATCGACAACGGCTTCCTGCCGATTTACCAAAGATAGTCAGCCAAAAGCAGAGAGACCACGAATCTCACGAATTGACACGAATTAAGAAAGAAGAGCCTGCCTTCTAGACTAATTCTTATTTGTGCGGATTCGTGCGATTCGTGGTTAACTGCCTTCTTCTTCGACTTAGAATGCTGCTTGCAAAATGCCGAGCAGATCTTCCTCCGTGGGCTGACGCGCATTCAGCAGCATCAGTCGCTTGATGGCAAACGATTTCTTTGCAAAGCCAGGCAACTGATCCTCGGTCCCGCCGATATCGCGGATTCGTTCAGGTATGCCGATGTCGCGACGCAATCGTTCCACGGCAGTGATCGCTCGTTCCGCAGCCGCTTCCGGCGACAGCCCGCTCGTGTCCTCGCCCAGTAACTTCGCAATTCTGGCGAATTCTGGAAGGCGTAACGACAGGTTGTAGCGCATCACGTAGGGCAGCAACAAACCATTACCCGCCCCATGCGAGCAGTGCAGTGCTCCCCCGAGCGGATACTCCAGCGCATGCACCGCAGCGACGGCACTGTTCGAAAACGCCAGGCCTGCCAATGTCCCCGCCAGAGCCATTCCTTCGCGAGCGGCCAGATTGTTCGGTTCGCGAACTGCCGTCACCAGGTGCTCTCCAACCAACTCAATCGCCTTCTCTGCCATGCAATCGGCGATTGGCTGCTTCCCGTCATACGGAAAAGGCTCGCCAGCCGGGACGTTGAGTTCGTTGTATCGAGTTGCTGTCATCCCTTCGATCGCATGCGTCAAGGCATCGATGCCGCTGTCAGCAGTCGCTCGGGGAGGGCAGGTGAGCGTCAGTTCCGGATCAACCACGGCCAGCGCCGGACGAAGATAGTGGCTGAGGATACTCAGCTTCATCTGATTCTCGGTATCCGTCAGCACTGCCGCATGCGACACCTCGCTGCCTGTCCCCGCTGTCGTAGGCAAACAGACCAGCGGCATGATCGGGCCGGGAACATTGCCGAATCCGGTAAAATCTCGGCAGTTGCCGCCATGCGTCAAAACCGTCGCCACAACCTTGGCGAGGTCCATATTGCTGCCACCGCCGACACCGAGCAGGACATCAGGTTTGGCGGTTTTCGCCATCGCGATCGCTTGTTCAGCAATCGCAAACGACGGTTCCGGCTCGCCACCGTCAAAGACTTCGACCGTCAGGCCAGCGCTCTGCAGCGGTGCTGCCACGCGAGCGACAATGCCTGCTTTCACCAAGGCCGCATCGGCGATGATCAGAGCACGTGCCGACTTCCAGGGCTTGATCAACTGCCCCAGTTTCTTCACGCTCCCCGATCCAAACACAATTTGGCCGGCAGAGAAAAAGCTCCACGAATCGCGCGACATCACGGTGTTTCCTCGACTTCAAACTGGCAGTAAAACCATTCAGGATTGCGGCCATTCGATTGGAACCGCTTCTAAGTGGGCCGTCTGGCGAGTGACCGCTTTTTCGTAATTAATATTTAACAGCGCTTTGCCGCCGGCCCCCCAATTGCCTTTCTTATATTTAAAAACCGCGACCGCGTCGCGGACCGTGCTGACGGCCGCCACATCTTCCATGTCACCACCTTCGATCGCCTCAAACCGGATGTTGACCCCGGCGAACGCGGTGATCAATTTCGTCTGGCGATCGCGGGCAAACGTCACGGCACTCAGCCAGTCGCAGTCGAGCCACCGCAGCCCGCGTGGTTTCCCGAGCGTTTTCGCCAGGTCAAAAAACTTCGCCTCCAACTGTTCACGCTGCAGCCGAAACTGCTTCACGGCCGCTTGAGCATCACGCTTGTTCCAGCGTTTCGCCAACGGAATCGCGGTCACGCTAACAATCGCCAGCAGTCCGACAACGATCCCAATCCCCCACATCCAAAACATGATTCCAGCTCCAACCGTCTCTGACAGGCGTGCAATACACCCCGCATCCTACCGCCGTTCGATGATCAACAAAAGCGGTTCCCACGGAACGACTTATCGTCACTGCGATTTGAGCCCCAAAGCGTTAGCGGCTTCCGACAGTTGCGCGACAAACTTCTGCTCTGCCTGAGTTTCGACGGACAAATCGCCATAGATCATTTTTGGCAATTCGTCCCGGGCGGCGCGCAGCAGGAATTGAGCGGAGGGGCGAGTACTCTGTTGTTTTGCCAGCGTTTTGGCAGTCGTGCTACCGACCTTCACTGCCTTTTTCTTTAACGCGGCGAAGTTTGTCGACTTCTTTTCTCGCAACGAGTGAACTTCGTCGAGGATTTCTTTCAGAGCGTAGTATCGGCGGACATCCGCCGCTGCGCCGCCGGACATGTACATCCAGCCGCCGCCGATCAGAATTAGAACTCCCGCCACCATTGCGATCGTCGGGGCGGACGATTTGATGTTCTCCAGCATCGTCGACCACGAAGGTCGCTCCGACGAACCTCGCGATCGCGGTGCCGATGGGATGGCGATCGGTCGAGAAATCGACGAGCCACCGAAGCCGACCGATGAACCACGACTCTCCACGGGAGTTATCACAGCGGGCGTAGACTCCGCCTGGATGACCTTCTCTTCGACGGCAGCCGGCTGGACGGCTGTCGTTGCTTTGGCCGATTCTTCCTCGTTCGAAGATTCAATACGTTTCGACTGGCCAACGTTTGTGACAACAGCAACTGTGGGAACCGAGACCGCCTCAGTCGCGACGTCAGGACTTGCCTGCTCAGCAACTTCCAGCATGGCAACGGACGTACCTTCCGAAATCGCAGCCTGGGCTGCTGAGACCCGGCTGTGCGCCGAATTCAAAGCCTCGCGGACCGATTTCATCAGACTGGCTGCCTGAAATAATCCAGGCACAATTGCGGCAGGTACGTATTGGCCGAACCTTCCGTGGCACAGAAAGTCGATTGGCCTCAATTTGCCTGAAATCGCCCATTCCATGATCTGGGCAAACGAGACCGGACCTTCAATGACACCATTGATCGAGACTGCCCAAGCCGGGTCACAGGTTGGGCTGGAAGCCCAACCCACTTGATGGTGAGCAGCCTGAATCATGGGCGCACAGGCCACTTCCGCCTTCGTCAACGCCGCCTCTGCTTCGTGCAGTTCAGCAAGTGCAGCCGGGGACGGAACTGGCTGCATCTTCACAGGCGATGCGTTGGGAATCCGAGGAACTTCGACTTCCCGGGAGTCGGCCAAATTCATGGAACGCGGCGCGACCGGAGTCGGCTGTTCTTGATAGGGCAACACCGCAACCAGACGCCCGATCGAACCGACGCGACGCCATTTTCCGTTGGCCCCCAGCTTCACCAGGTCGTCTGCGGTCACCTGACCTTGTTCCGCATAGTCGACCAGTTCGCGGAAACTCAACGGCCCCAACTCTTGCCCCAACATCTGGCAGAACCAGTCATCCGATCGCGCCGACTCGGCAGGAGTCACCGAATCGAGATCGATCGCCACGGCGATGTTCGTTGAGGTATTCAATCCCAACTGAGCAATGGAGTCTGCTGTCTCCCAGCGGGCAGCACTTTCGGGGCGCACCTCATCGGAGTTCGAGAGGATCCCGATGTCCGCCAGCGTCTGCAGTTCTTCAAAGGAAATTGGGCCGAATTCCTGCCCAAACACCTTGTAGAGCCACTGATCCGCCACACCATACCTCAGTGATTCAAATCGGGCCTACGCGCCGCGGCTTCGGCCACTGACCTCTTGACTCGCGTTTGTCATCGAGATGACGCCAGCGAGCGACGTTGTCTCAATCCGCTCACAGATCACTTGTCAGTCAATTTGAGTTCCAGGGTTGCTGGGCCACTGATCGTCTCTTTCAATCCACTGTCCTTCAGCGAAGCGTACTTCTCTGGAATCAATGATTTGCGCATGGCATATGGTTTCGCAGGATCCATCGCCTCCATTAATTCAATGGTGATTTGATGAACCCCCTTGACGGCCCCGTCGTTGGGAAGGGTGGTCGTCAATTTGAACTGGCCATCCGTATCGGTCGTGGCAGTCGCTTTCGGTCCCTTCTCGGGAATGAATGTCACGACCGCATCAGCGACTGGGACGTCATTGTAAAGCACCACTCCATTGACCGGGACAATTCCACTTGGGCTGCGCAGCGCGTCGCAACCTGTCAGCCCTGCAGTTATCAATCCCAGCCACACCACAGTTCGAGACATTCAGCAAGTACCTTCCTGGAATCCATAGTCGAATGTTTACGCACACTTTCGACACCAACGAAGTTTCAGCCCTGAACACAGGGAACTCACGCAGAGATCTCAGAAAAATCTCTGCATGGGCCGCTCATAGCTAAGTCAGCGACGAGGCATCCACTTTAGAACTCACCGACGACCTGGCCATCGCGTCGATCGCCCAGTTTCTGGAGTGTCGCGAAGTCAACGTTTTGACTAATGAATCGTATCGATCCGTCACCCAGCAGAATGTGGCAGCCGCCAGTATGCATCGACTTGAATGCCTGCGAAGCTCCCCATGCGGCAGCACCCGGCACATTGCACGGTCCACCTGCCCCTGGTTCACCGGTACACGTGGGGACGTTGATGCCGCCAGCGGTACCACACCAGAGAGCATTGGAATGGGACCAACCGTTCTGCTGGTGAGTCGAACATTTGGGACGAGTTTCACCCATGAGAATCGTGTTCGAAGAGCCGTCGGTCAAATCGCGAAGACCAGCCCCCCAGGCCTTATGAGAAAACGGCCCCGAAATCTGGCCGGGATCCAACGTATCACCGTGGCCCCAACTTCCATTGCTGTTGATGACATTCCAGCCTGTGGCACACTCCGAATTCTGCGCACCGAGCGAGTAGGCATAGTTTGTGACGGCGCGGGAATCTGATTGCGGCGAAATGTTCTGCCCCATGCCAGCGAGTGTGCCGTTCCCGTTCGTGCCATCGCTGGGGCACAACAGTGCTGGGAGGACCGTCTTGCAAAGCAATTGGCCGCTTGGCAGCGCGATGGTGTCCAAATCCGCAACATTGAAATTAAACGCACTGTACAGCGGAGCTTGATCGAAATACGGGAGCAACTGAGTCAGCATGTTGCCACGATTGACTGTCCAATGAGTATCGTCGATTACGAAGCTCCCCGGCGGAAATTGCTTGGCGGTGTCGTGGTAGTTGTGCAATGCCAAGCCGAGCTGCTTCATGTTGTTCTTGCACTGCGTGCGGCGAGCGGCTTCGCGAGCCTGTTGCACAGCCGGCAGCAGCAAGGCAATCAGCACGGCGATGATGGCGATCACGACCAGCAATTCGATCAACGTAAATCCGACGCGTCGCCGAAGAGTTCGAGGCATCATGGGCAGGGAATCCTGAGGGGGAAAAATTTAAGGAGGGATGCGAATGCATTGTCCGTCATTCGGAAAGCGACATCAACGTATGCCCACATATTTGCAATGTCAAACGTTCTGAATCATCGGCGCAGCGATTCAGAGACATTCTGTCTGACGGAGAACGGCTTCTCGCTGGAATTCAGCTGCTCTTCATGTGAAGAGGCCTAGAACCCGCGTCAGCCAAGGCTTGACATGCGGCCGATAGTTCCCGCCGCTTTGGAGATCGCAAGACGACTCGCTGCCATCCGGTATTGAGTTTCTTTGCCCCAGACGTCGGCAGAGCTGCAACAAACCATTCCTCTACTCGGTGATTCTCTTCGACATATTTCTGCAGAATCGCCCCTCGATTCTATAGAATCCACTTGTCGATTTCCTGTGGATTTTGCTAAGGTGATCCAGACTTCCGCCACACGTCCGCTTCGACAGATGGGTAACATGGCCTCGGTACAGCAACTGAACTGCGATCATGGACAGCGTCGGCATACGATCGTCGAGTCGTTGCTGACGGATGTTTTCCACGGTCGCATCCAGGCGGGACAACATCTGGTGACCCAGGAGTTGGCCGAGAGATTTGGTGTCAGCCACACCCCCATCCGCGAAGCACTGATCACCATGGCCGGGATTGGCGTGATTGATCTGCAGCCCAATCGCGGGGCGATCGTCCGACGCGTTTCGGGACGAGAAGTTCGCGAAGTCTGCCTGGTCCGCAAAGCACTGGAATGCGAGGCCACCCGCAGCGCCTGCGGCAAGATCGAGCGAACTGATCTCCTCTCGTTGTCCCAGGATTTGAAGCGGCTCACCGCCCCGACGTCACGAACGGGAGCCCGATTCATCGCGCGGGCTCGCGAAGTCGACACTCGCCTGCATGATCTGATCGCCAGTTCCTGCGGCAACACGTTTCTCGTGAACGAACTGAAACGCCTGAACATTCTGTTCCGCACGTTTCGCGACGTTTCCTGGCAACACGACAGTGACCGGCAGGACTATCACCGCCTCGCAGAAGAAGCGCGCGAGCATCAGGCGATCGTCGACGCTCTATTAGCAGAAAAACGGGTCGAAGCAACCAGGGCCATGTCGTACCATATTCGGTCCGGCATCAAGCACTGGAGCAAAGCACTGCCGACTTCGGCCAGTAGCGGGCAGCAACAAGCAACGACACGCAGTTCACGTAAGTTAAGTTCGACAACGAGCAGACCCATTCGACAAGAACATTGATTGACCACAATTTGTGGCCTCTTTCCGCAGGGATACTCATGACTCACATCCGCTCGACCCGCCAGATCGTAACTGCGATCGCCGTGACTCTTGGCGCGGCAACAGCCGCGCTTGCTCAGGACGAACCGATCGTTTTCAATCGCGACATCCGGCCCATCCTGTCGGAATATTGTTTCGCCTGTCACGGTCCGGACAGCGCCTCGCGCAAGGCCGACTTGCGACTCGATCAGGCTGATGTCGCCGCGATGAAGAAAGCGATCATTGCCGGTAAACCAGATGAAAGCGGCGTGATTGAACGAATTCTGTCGGATGACCCCGACGCAGTCATGCCTCCGCCCGCGACCAAGAAGACGCTGACTGCCCATCAGAAGGATCTGCTGAAACGCTGGATCACCAGCGGAGCCGAATACCAGCCGCACTGGTCGTTCATCGCGCCTGTTCGCCCCGCAGTTCCAAAGCTGAAGAACGCGGCATGGGTCCGCAATCCGATCGATGCGTTCGTGCTCGCCAAGCTGGAATCAATGGGGCTGACTCCCGCACCCGAAGCGGATCGCCGCACGCTCGCCCGTCGACTCAGCCTCGACCTGACCGGGTTGCCGCCAGCACCAGAACTCGTCGACGCCTTCGTCGCCGATCAGTCTCCCAACGCGTACGAGTCCCTGGTTGACAAGCTGATGGAATCGCCGCACTGGGGCGAGCATCGCGGTCGCTATTGGCTGGACTCCGCTCGCTATGCCGACACGCACGGGATTCACTTCGACAACTACCGCGAAATGTGGACGTATCGAGACAGCGTCATTGCGGCGTTCAATCGAAACATGCCCTTTGACCAATTCACCATCAATCAGCTGGCTGGCGATTTGCTGCCGAATCGAACCATGGAACAGCAGATCGAATCGGGCTTTAACCGCTGCAATATCACGACCAACGAAGGGGGAGCG
>CBIHQO010000123.1:0-11442 GCA_966211735.1 uncultured Schlesneria sp. | reverse complement strand
CCGTCTCAGTTATTGTGATTCCATCGACAGGCGCGGCTCGGCAGGAGCCTCGACCTCCCAATTTATTTAACGCCGAGGACCCGTATTGCCCTGTTCAGAGAGGGCTTCATAGAACTGCTTGACCAGATGCTGATACTTCGGCAGCACCTTCTCGCCATAAGTGTTGAGCAACTGATCGCGCAGATGCGGCGGCAGATGTCCCCAGACATCCATCTCCAGCTTCTTCTTCCGAGCCGCCTCTTCGGCCGCTTTGCGTTCCGACTCTGATCGCTCTTCGGAACCTTCGGCGACTTTCTTCTCTTGGCCGCCAGACTTGCTCGATTCGCCTCCCTGTTTGTCCTGACCAGCCTTACCGGATTTACCTTGACCGGACATCTGTCGAGACTGGCCTTGCGGAGACTGACCTTGCCCGCCGCCAAGCTTTTGCATTTGGGACTGGCTTCCTTTTCCAGATCCACTGCTACTGCTCCCTCCACCACCGCCACCTCCCCCTTGTCCCTGGGGAGGCGGGGGCGGGTTCTGCATTTGCCTGATCAACTCATCCAAATCGCGAATCACCTGCTCCTGCACCTTGCGAGTGTCCTGGCCGGTCTGGCTTTCGTTCAGCTTGTCTCCGGCATCGCGCATGCCCTTCGCGGCCCGTTCCAGCTTGTTGTCCTTCTCGGGCTTCTTCGCCTGACCTTCGTCCAGATCTTTGAAGAGCTCTTTGGACAACTTGTCCAACAACGAACTTTCTTTCCCCTTGGCCTCATCCGCTTTGGGATCGGCTGCCTTAACGGGATCAGTTTTCGGCGGCTCCTGATCTTCTGCGCTAACCGCGACCGGACTTGTGGCCAGCAAGAGCATGGCAACGTATTGAACATAACCGGAAGATATTCGCATCATTCTTCCTTCGCCCCAGGCGCTGGGCCTGTCGATGATTTCTTTGGTTTGGTCGGGTCGAGCGAATCGAGATCCAGTGAATCGAGATCCGATTTATCTTTGGGCTGTTTAGCGGGCTTGGCTTCGGGCTTTTCCTGAGCCTTCTCTTTCGCAGCGCCCTTCGGACCCTCCTCCTCCGCGTCCGGTTGTCGATGCAGAATCTTCACGACCAGATCGCGAGTCAAATCGGCGAGTTCGGCTTGCTCACGAGCCAACTCTTCCAGTTCCTGAGCCGCATTCTCGGGGAGCTTGCCCTCTTTATCACGCAAGCCGTCGAGTAACTGCGTTCGTTCCAGAAACTCTTCCTGCAGCGCCTTCAAGAGTTTGAGCTGTGCCAACTGTGGCAGAGCTTCTCCTGGCGGCTGAGCCTGCTGCGGCTTTTGTTCGCCTTCGGGCTGCTGGCCCGCTGGTGGCGGCTGCGCACCGTCTTGCTGTGGCTTGGCGTCTTCGGTTTTCAGCACCAGCAACAAGCTTTCAATCTTCTTCAACGCGTCTCGTTCGACGGCGACCACCGAGGCATCCGATTGTTTGTCCGCCAGTCGATCCGCGGCCAGTTTCAAGCTGCGAGCCGTTCGGCGCAACACCAGCGCGAAGACCTCGGCAACTTTTAGCGACTTCTCCATCTGCTCAGCATCGATTTGCAGTCCGCGTTCCACTTCGGCCAGGTCGCGCAGCGTACGTAACTGTCCGCGACTTAAACTGCCGCGTGCCACGCGTTCGGCTTCCAGGCGTTCAGTTTCGGTGATCACTCCCTGTTGTTGCGTTTGCAGCGCCTTCAACTGGTCTTCAATCCGCTCCAACTCTTCCACCGCAAGTCGCTCCTGAGCGACTCGCTTTTCCAGAGCCAGGTCCCGTTCGACTTGCTCCAGGTCATCGACAACCTGCTGCATCTGTTCGGTCGCTTCATCCACTTGTTCGGGATCCTGCAACTGATCGTTGATTCGATCCAGACGTTCCTTGGCACGCTCGGCCGCTTCTGTCGGTGGCCGCAAACGCAATCGTTCCAGACGCCGCTCCGCCTGAGCGACCTTCTCACTCAGTTCCTGCTGTTTCTTGCGCAGTTGTTCGAGTTGTTCAGTCTTCTGAGGCGAATTCGGCTGACTGGCTGCTTGCTGGGTTTGCTCTTTCAGTTCCACCTGCTCTTTGCGGAGCGTGTCGAATTCCTGCTGAGCCTGTTCGATCTGCTTGATCAACATCTCGGCATCGTCGGTCGGCACTCGCTTCAATTGTTTGTCGAGGTCTCGCAGATCCTGCAAAGCCTGCTGCTGCATCTGCGATGCGGTTCCCATCTGGTTTTCGGCGATATCCTGAGCTGCCTCGCGCAGCTTGCCCGCGGTTCCGTCCGAGTTCAATTCTTCTTTGGCATCGTTGAAACGGCCCGCGGCGTCTTGATCACGATCTTTCAGGCTGTCGGCCGCTTGTTGCAACTGCTTGCGAAACTGATCGACTTGCTCGGCGACCTTCATTTGTCGCGTCGCCATTTTCGCCAGATCTGCCTTTTGCTGCGGCGTTAGATCGGACCCGGATTTTGACAACGTCTGCTGTCCCAGTTCGGCGGCATCTTTCTGCAGTTGATCCTGCTCGCCAATCAGCGAGTTCAACTCACGCGATACGTCGCGCTGATCGCGCCATTCCGATAGCAAGTCCTGCAACTCCTGCAGTTTTTCCATGGCCCGCGTCTGTTGAGTCGTCGCGTCGCTTAGCGCACTTTCCAACTCGGGATTAACCGCGTTTCGAGGTGCGGGCTTGCCGGCAGCTGTGGGGTCAGCGGAATTGGATTTGTCTGCCGGGCTCTGTTCGGTCGCAGTCGGCGCGTTCTCGCCAGGCGTTTTTTGTTTCGAGGGCTCAGGCGTCGCTTTCTCTGGTTTGCTGTCAGGTGTCGAAGTGGCATCCTGATTTCCGCCCTCTTGCCGCGACTGAACCTCGGCTTGTTTGGAAGCGCGCGTCAGTGCTGAATCAATCTCGGGCAACTGGTCGCGCCCCAGTTGAGACAATTCGTCGACGATGCGACTCAGACGCTGCTGCATCTCGGCATCATCCAGCTTGTTCGCGCGGAATTCCTCTTGAAGCTGCTGCGCCTGAGATTGAACTCCGTCGGCCGGACGAATCAGCCGCGAGGCGGCTTGCCGCTGGTCCAACTCGATCCGATGCAACTGGTCGACATCCTGCATGCGCAGTTCACCGGCGGTGTTCAACTGCGTTTTCAGCTCTTCCGTCTGTTGTTTGGCACGTTGCTGCAGCCCTGTCGCCTGTTGCAGATCTTCCAGTAGATCGCCAACGCGGCCCGCCAATTCCTTTTGCTTTTCCTGTTTGGAAACGATCGAAATTGTGCGTGGCGAACTTCGGCCGACGTGCGTTTCCTGACCCAGGTTGTAAGAATCCAACGCTTCCGCGCGAAACACAATGCGATTGCCCGGCTGAAGCATCAGCTCCGCCAGTTTCCAGACGTAGTCCGGGGTCGACAACAGCAACGATTCCGTATCAGCCTCGTGAGTCACCAGCGGAATCAGGATCGGCTTCGGGTCGTCATTCAAAATGTAGGAGATGCGAACGCTTGTCAGCCCCAGGTCATCTTTGGCCAGGATCTTGACGGGCAATTCGGCGTCTGCTGACAGCAGAATGTCGGCCACAGGTTGTTCGATCACGACATCGGGAACCGAATCGGCAATTCCACGCAGTTCAAATCGAGGAGCCTCGGGATCACTGAAGCCTTCGAGATCGGTCAGTTCGAACCAATACCCGGTGACTCCGGGATCGGTAATCTTGAACGACGCCGTGAACGACAGTTGATCTTCGCCGATCTGCAGCGGCCTTCCCGGCTTGTCCGCGACCCGAAGCTGTGCTGACTTCAATGGCTTGTCCGCCGTCGCCACCACCATGACTTCGGTCCCCAGCAATCCCTGAACATGGCCGACACCTTGCGGCAATGTTTCGGGCAATCGTCCGGCGTATTTGGGGGGCGTCACGGTGACTCGCAACGATTCCAGCGTTGGGGGCTGCACCACTTCGACTTGCTGGAACGACATGGTGTCGTCATCACCGCCCGTCACGCGGAACGACAGCGGTCCGCGACCAGCCACCCAACTGATGACTGCCGCCTCGCTGGATTTCCCTTTCTCATCGCGCAGGGTTGTCTGACGCAATGGTTCGCGTTGCAGTTCGCCATCCGCCCCCAGCCGGTGTTCGAACCAGACGCGTTCCGGCAAGCGCCCGCGCTTGTCAACGACATACAACTCCAGCGTATCACCGCGAGCGATCAGGATTGGCTGACTGGGATCTTGAACAGCCGGCGTCATATCCGGGCGGACCAGGGTCAATTCAAATTGGCGTGGCCAGGGACAGTCGGCGAATGGAAACATCAACCGCTTGACGGAAGTCCCTGCCTCGACGGGATGCAGCAGCACGACGATGGCGATCATGGCACACAGGACCGCCCCGGCGATCGTGATCCGTTTGATCGCCTTCGTCTCGACAATGTCACTGGTTTCGATCTTCTCCAAGTCTTGCAGGGCATTCTTGACGACCGCCTGCTGCAACTCGGGTGAACCCAGTTTGGGATCCAGCTGATGGTGCAGGAATTCGACGGCACTCAGGACGCGGCTGTGCAGGCCGGGAAAACGCTGCTCGATTCGCAGAGCGAGAAACGTGGTCGTCAGCGGTTGCAACAGCGGCAGAATCAACTGTCGCCACGCCATGAAACTGGCGGCCGCCAGCAGGCTGACGCCAATGACGAGCCGCAACCCCGGATCATCGAAATGGATGGTCCAATCGAGCAACCCCGAGACCAGCAAGCCGCCGAACAACACCAGCACGGTCCACGATAAACCGGAAACCCACGTCAATAGCCGAACTCGACCGCGCAAGTCGGCCAGGTGCTCCGAGACAATCACTTCTTCCCGGTTGAGGTTCTTCGACACGGCAGTCTCCGCCCATGATCCACCGAAGGGAATTCCGGCAGTTTTGGTCTGGCCCAATTCTACACGCCGTCCTGTCGCAACGGTATGATTGTTTGCTGTAGTTTCCTGAAACGCATCGGCTTTGCGGATATGATGATCGGGAAAACGCCTCGACCAATTGCGGGCATCCGACTGATCCACGCCGCTGGATTGCTCTAATCAGGCCCAATCGATAACCCTGCTGCTATTTGACGCCTCCCCTCCGCTTCAGGTTCCCCCGTGTCTGCGACTACCGAACCGATGACTCCGCTACGTGATGCGCTGCTCCGTTACTGGGGCTATGATTCATTCCGGCCGCTGCAGGCCGAAGCAATGCAGGCCGTTGTCGAACATCGCGATTCCCTGGTGGTGATGCCGACGGGCGGCGGGAAATCGATCTGTTTTCAGGCCCCGGCGGTGACGATGCCGGGCATCGCCATCGTCGTGTCGCCCTTGATTTCGCTGATGAAGGATCAAGTCGATACGCTGCGGGAATGCGGGATCTCGGCCGCTTGCGTGAACAGCGCCCAAACGGCCGCCGAACGGCAGCAGATCGCCGCCGACATTCGCAGCGGCAACCTGAAGCTGCTGTATGTTGCACCCGAGCGACTTTGCACGCAGAAGATGCTCGACTTTCTGGCGGACGTCGAAGTCTCGTTGATCGCCATCGACGAGGCGCACTGTATCAGCGCCTGGGGTCACGATTTTCGACCCGAATACCGGATGCTGCGACAGTTACGCGAGCGGTTCCCCAAGGTCGGCGTGCATGCCTACACCGCCACCGCCACCGAACAGGTTCGCCGCGACATTGTCGAACAGTTGGGACTGGAATCCGCCGAACTGCTGGTCGGATCCTTCGATCGCCCGAACCTTGTCTACAAAGTGGTCCGGCGAAAAGAAGTCTTGAAACAGGTCCGCGAAGTCATCGATGCGAACCCGAATGAATCGGGCATCGTCTATTGCATCTCTCGCCGAGAAGTCGATGAACTGGCCGAAGCCCTACGCCGCGCGGGATACAAGGCCAAGCCGTATCACGCGGGCCTGAGCGACCAGGAACGGCACAAGCATCAGGACGAATTCCTGAACGACGACATTCAGATCGTCGTCGCCACGGTCGCGTTCGGGATGGGGATCGACAAATCCAACGTCCGCTACGTCATCCACACCGGGTCGCCCAAGTCGCTGGAACACTATCAGCAAGAGACGGGTCGCGCGGGCCGCGATGGACTGGAAGCGAGTTGCTGGCTGATCTGGACGGCGGGCAACTTCATCACGTGGCGAAAGATGCTGAGCGACCTGCCTGAGGACGCCTTTCGCCAGGCCGAAGAGAGCCTGAAGTCGATGGAACGCTTCTGCAACGGCGTGACCTGTCGACACAAAGTCCTGGTCGAACATTTCGGCCAAACGTTCGGCAAGGATAACTGCGAAGCGTGCGATGTCTGCCTGGAGCAGATTGAACAAGTCGCCGAACCGCTCGTCCTCGGTCAGAAGATTCTTTCCTGCATCGTGCGAGTGAAAGAGAGCTTTGGTGCCGACTACGTGGCTCAAGTGCTGACCGGTTCGCGAGAAGCCCGCATCGTCGAAAATGGTCACGATCAACTGTCGACCTGGGGCCTGTTGAAGAACGAGAAGAAAACCAACGTGCGCGACTGGATCGAACAGTTGGCTTCGCAAGGCTACATGACGCGCGTCGGCGACTACAACGTCCTCAAGGTGACACCCACCGGTTGGGAACTGCTGCATGGCAAGTCGACCCCACGACTGCTGCAAGCTGCCGCCAAGAAGACCGCTTCTCGAGCCGCCAAGAGCGAAGCGGATTCGTGGGAAGGCGTCGATTCGGGCCTGTTCGAAACGCTGCGCCAACTGCGCCGCCAGATCGCTACTGACCACAACGTCCCTCCGTTCGTCGTCTTTGCGGATACCACGCTGCGCGATCTGGCTCGGTTGCGCCCGACCACTTTGGCCGGGTTCCGGCAAGCCCACGGTGTCGGCGACAAAAAGACAGCTGAATACGGCGAAACCTTCCTGCAGGCGATTGCCCAACACTCCACCGCCCGCGGATTAACGACGGACATCGCGTCCAAGTCCAAGAAGCCGCAACCGGAAACTACCGCCCAAGCGGTTTCCACTTCAGCCGCCCAACAGATGGCCTTCGATTTGTTCCGCGAAGGCAAATCGATCGAAGAGGTTCGCGTGGCGGTCAATCGAGCGCCCGCGACCGTGTGTGAATACCTGGTCGAGTTCATCCATCAAACAGAACTTAGCGATCCATCCACCTGGGTCGACGAAGCGACTTCGCGAAAAATTATCGATGCCCGCCGCCAGCAAACCGACAACCGCCTGAGACCGATCTTCGAAGCCCTGGGCGGAACAGTAACCTACGACACGATCCGCATCACACTCGCCTGCCTTCAACACGCCGCACCACCCAGCGATCCTGAGTGAGTTGAGGCAATCGACTTGGCTGATGGGAGAAGCCTTCATCATAACTTGCCAACTCACCTTTCGTTTGGTCAACCAGTTTCGTAAAATCAATGGTTTGGCTGTCGAAAAAGTCCTGATCTAAAGTTGCTGGGGCGGTGAATGGCTGTTGTTTGTTTTCGTGGTGTGTCGTTTGGTTTCGTTAGTCCGCCGCTACTGGATCGCGTTGACTTTTCGGTCGAACGAGGTGAACGGGTGGGGTTGTTGGGCCGTAATGGGGCCGGCAAGTCGACGTTCATGAAGCTGGTCAACGACGAATTGAAACCCGATGCGGGAATCGTGGATCGGCAGGCGGGGGCTCGAGTGGCGCGATTGGAACAAGATGTTCCCGTCGGTCGCGTGGGCACGATTTTCGACGAAGTCGCCCTGGGCCTGGGTGAGTTCGGCGACGCGATTGCTGCGTTCTACAAACTCCATCAGTCCACCGAGGCCTTGTCAGAAGCCGAGCAACGGGACCTGGAACGCCGATCCGAAAAGCTGAATCCCGAAACGTCGTGGAAGCTGGAACACCGGGTCGATCAGGTACTCGATCGGATGCAGCTCGACCCGCAGCGCAAATTCGATTCGCTCTCCTCGGGTATGAAACGCCGGGTGCTGCTCGCGAAGGCGCTGGTCACGGAACCTGATGTCCTGCTCTTGGACGAACCCACAAACCATCTGGACATTGAAGCGATCGCGTGGCTCGAAGAATTTCTCCTGAAGTTCTCCGGGACGCTGATCTTCATCACCCACGATCGCGTGTTTCTGCAGAGACTTGCAACCCGCATCGTCGAGTTGGACCGCGGTAAGCTGTACGACTGGACTTGCGACTACCAGACGTTCCTGGTTCGGAAGCAGGATGCGTTGCTGGCCGAAGAACAGCAGCAGGCTTTGTTCGACAAGAAGCTGGCTCAGGAAGAAGTCTGGATTCGCAAAGGAGTGAAAGCTCGGAACGTGCGTAATGAAGGCCGCGTACGAGCCCTCGAGAAACTTCGCTCCGAACGCCAGGCACGCCGCGAAAAAGTTGGCAACATCCAGGTCGAGATGCAAGAAGCCGAACGATCCGGTGCCCTCGTCATTAACGCTCGTGATGTCTGCTATCAGTACAACGCCGATGGACCGACGATCATCAGCGGGCTGACCACGACCATCATGCGCGGCGACAAGGTCGGGATCATCGGACCCAACGGTGCTGGCAAGACCACCTTGCTGCGACTGCTGCTGGGCGAACTCGAACCAACCTCAGGGACCATTCGCCTCGGCACAAACCGCGAAGTCGCTTACTTCGATCAACTGCGGGCACAACTCGACGAGAACCAGACCGTCCACGAAAACGTCTCCTCCGGCCAGACCGAGATCATGGTCAACGGCCGTAAACGACACATCATCAGCTACCTGGAAGACTTCCTGTTCTCGCCCGAGCGATCTCGCAGCCTGGTGAAGTACCTTTCCGGTGGTGAACGCAACCGACTGCTGCTGGCCCGATTGTTCTCCAAACCATCAAACGTCCTCGTTCTCGACGAACCGACCAACGATCTGGACGCCGAGACACTCGAGCTGCTCGAAAACCTGCTGGTCGAATACCCCGGCACGGTGCTGCTCGTCAGCCACGATCGTGCGTTTCTCAATGAGGTGGCCACCAATACGCTCGTGTTTGAAGGCAACGGAGCCATCAAGGACTACTCCGGCGGCTACGATGACTGGCTGATGCAGCGACGACTGGCAGCCAGCGTGGTGGAAGCTGCAGCAAAGGCCACGAAAGCAGAGGCGACTCGAACAGAAGCCCCCGCCAAACCACGTCGATTGAGTTTCAAAGAACAAAAGGAACTCGAACTGCTCCCCAAGCAAATCGAACGCATGGAA
Organism: uncultured Schlesneria sp.; assembly: GCA_966211735.1. Classification (GTDB taxonomy): domain Bacteria; phylum Planctomycetota; class Planctomycetia; order Planctomycetales; family Planctomycetaceae; genus Schlesneria. The sequence goes on along the minus strand of CBIHQO010000123.1, from coordinate 2,263 downwards.
ACCGAGCAGGCCGAACTCCACGAAGCGATGGCGAAGCCCAACTTCTACCAGCAGGACAAAGTCACCATCGCAACCGCGACCCAGCGGTTAGAACGCTTGCAGAGTGACCTCGCCAAAGCCTTCGAGCGTTGGGAGAGCCTGGAAGGCTCGGCCGATTGAGGCCACCCCGAAGGGAGGTTCATATCCAGAGATATCCAGCTCATTCTCTTCAGGGTTCCTTCAGAAAATGGCCACAATTCGGACCGTCCCGTCAATTTTCTGGCGTTGCTGTACGTTCAAGGAAACCCTGATATCATAAGCGGATCGGTCCTGCAGACACGCCGCTGTCTTTGGATTCTCATCACGCTATCACCGTAAGTCAGAGGGAGCAGTAAATGAGTCGTCAATCCCGTCGTGATTTCCTCCAGCAGTCGTCGGCACTTGCCGCGGCGTGTTGGGTCGGTTCGTCCAGCCAGGCGTGGACTCAGGAAAAGTCAGCCAACTCCGCCATCCGGTTCGCCTGTATCGGTGTCGACGGCAAGGGTGCCAGCGATCGTGACGACGCCGGTCGCCACGGCGATATCGTCGCTCTGTGCGATATCGACGAAGAGCGTCTGGAAAAGGCCGCACTGCGATTTCCAAAGGCCAAGAAGTACGTCGACTTCCGCAAGATGTTCGATGAGATGGCTGACGGGATCGATGCTGTGACCGTCAGCACCCCTGACCACACTCACGCTCCAGCATCCGTCCGCGCGATGAAGTTGGGCAAGCACTGCTTCTGCCAGAAGCCGCTGACTCACTCGGTCGCCGAAGCCCGCATGATGCGTGAACTGGCTGCTGAAAAGAAGCTTTGCACGCAGATGGGAAATCAGGGAACCGCCTCAGGTGGTCTCCGTGAAGCGGTCGAAATCATCCGTAAGGGTGACATCGGTGCCGTCAAGGAGATCCACATCTGGACGAATCGCCCCATTTGGCCACAAGGCGGCGGACGCCCTGTCGGGACCGAAGAGTGCCCCAAGCACATCCACTGGGACCAGTTCCTCGGCCCTGCCAAGGATCGTCCTTACAACTCGGCCTATCAACCATTCAAGTGGCGCGGCTGGCTCGACTTCGGCACCGGTGCTCTGGGCGACATGGCCTGCCATACCATGAACATGTCGGTCATGGCCCTGCAGTTGTTCAACCCGATTTCGATCGAAGCCAATCCCGATCCGGAATGGACCGGCGACGCTCGCAAGGAATCCTATCCGAAGAACTGTACGATCAAGTACGAATTCGGACCTCGCGGTAACCTGGGCCCTTGCACGCTGTACTGGTACGACGGCGGCAAGCGACCATCCGAAGACCTGCTGCTGGGCGAAAAGCAGAACGCCAGCGGCTCGTTGGTCATCGGTGAGAAGGGCCGCATCTTCTCGTCGAACGACTACCACGGCGACTACGTCATTCTGCCGAAGGCCGAATTCCTCGACTACAAGAAGCCACCTTACCTGGCTTCACCTGGTCACTTCACCGAATTCGCCAACGCGATCAAGGAAGGCAAGCCAGAACTGGCGATGTCCAACTTCGACTATGCCGCTCGCCTCAGCGAAACCGTGCTGCTGGGCAACGTCGCTCTGCAGGCCGGCAAGAAGGTCGAATGGGACGGCGTCAACATGAAGATCACCAATGATTCGGCCGCGAATCAGTACATCACCCGCGAATACCGCAAGGGCTGGGAACTATAAGAGTTCTCCCTTGGGTTTTGCATCGAATAGGCACCCCGTCAGCTCACAAGTTGACGGGGTGTTTTTGTTTCCGAGCAAGACTAGGAGACTAGTTCCAACGTCTGCCACAGGCTCGGATCCGATTCGACGGGGAACTCGGAACCGACCAGCGTTTGATCGCCAAGCTCCAGGTCGCGGACTCGATAATGAAACCCCAGTCGTGGTGAGGTCGCCGGGTCGAACCCCACAAACGCGGCCGTCGGAAACCATGCCTCTAAGTAGTAGCCGGTCTTCTCCACGCTCGACTGCAACTCGACCAGCGACGTGTCGAGCGTTGCTTCTTCACGAGCTCGCGCCAATTGAATCTGAACTGCGATCGGCTCCGCTCCTTTTTGTCCACCTCCCGCTGGCAGCAGACAGAACTGGTGGCAGAACTTGGTGGCCCGATGCACACCTTGAGTATTCCGCGTATCAATCCACAGCGTCAGTCCGTCAGATTCGTTAGGCGCGTATCCAGCAGTGATCAACTTCTTGCTGCGACCGCGGACGTCCACACTGACGCCAAAGCCAGATGAGTTCCA
>CBIHQO010000122.1:0-11559 GCA_966211735.1 uncultured Schlesneria sp. | reverse complement strand
GGTGCCGGGACGTATCATGTTGCTGTAGCAAATCGTCACGAAGTCATGTCAGTGTCGTACTGCGCCGAATTGCGGCATCGGCACAGAAGCAGACTTCTGCACGTGACAGCTGAGTCGAAGCGCAGGACGGATCCTCAGGCACGCGGCGCGTGAACATAATGCAATTCGCGACCGGGGACCTCACATGGACGACAAACGCGTGGGGGCATGGCGCAATCAATCACGGCTACGAAGTGGCTGATGCGATGCGGTGCCTCTGGCGCCACCCCGCCTTCGCCATCGATCGAAGACGGATCAGTTGAGTCGTCGCCCTCGCCAGCATCCCTTAATGCGAATTGGCTCACGCAGCATTTGCTAAAGTCTGCCCGGGTTCATACCTGTCTGCTCGGTGCCACGTCCGCCCACGCACGCGCCGCATCAAGTGTTTGCGACGAGCAGCGGCCTCAGGATTGAAACACGTTCAATCGCTGGACAGACTGATCACTTGCGTTTTGGGATTCTCTCCACCTGTGAAAGACCGATTGTGCTTCACCCCTCCAGAGGCGACTGGCTGACGCGCCTTGTGCAACTGCTGATGGCGATTTGCTTTTGTGGACTTCCATTGATTTGTGTGATGTCATGGATTCTGCCGGTCGAGGTTGCACAGGTCTGGGCCGCTCGTGGAAATGCTGACGACGACTTCGCACGGTACCTGAATATCGGGGCCGTTACCGCGGCAGTTTACGTGATCCGTCCGGCGAGCTTGGCGGGTTGTATCGTCCTATGGTTTGTCTGGATGCGTTATCGCCGAGTCGTAGTGTTTCTCTCGAATGGCATTGCTGGATTCTGGAAAGTAGCGGCATGCGAGTCCGATGAACGGATCGAGAACGGTTCCAACTCCAAATCACCCAGCACCCGGCATCGATTTCGACAGGCGTTGCCCCGACTGATGATCGTCCTGTGGCTGGGTCTGGCATGCGTTCACGTTGGGAAGAGCGTGATCCGTCGCTTGTGGGAGTGGCCGGTTTATCGGTTGAATTCCGGCGTTCAAGTTCTGCCGAACATGAGTGCGTCTAATCAGGAGGTGATCCGCTTTTTGGCGTCTTCCACCCCACAGGACGCTCGGATTTTTGTGGCCAGCGATCAATCTCTGTTCTTTCTGTCGTACTACCTGTTGCCCCGGCGAATTTATCACAAGTTGCATCCTGAGAGTGAGCACGTCATTCCAAAAGAGAATCAGCAGCGGCGGATGGCGGCCTACCGGTTGGAAGATTTGACCGTCGACGAAATCCGGCGGGTTAAGCCGGACTATGTCCTGGAGTACTTCGAGCATCCGGATCTGGTTGATCGCTCGCGACTGCTGACAGATGCCCGTTGGGTCGCTTATCTTCGCCAGCAGCATCAAGATCTCAACTATGTCTCCACGTATGAGGTCCGATTGCGGCGGTTCGAAGACTGGAGTCCTCGATGATCGACGCTCTAAGTCTGCTGTTCGGCCTCGCCGGGCAATGGTTGCTGGGTTGGGTTTTGGCCGGGTGGTTGCTGATCGGCTTTCGACGGACCAACGCGGACAGTTGGGTGCCGTTGGCAGAACGAGCCGGCTTGGCCTTCGTGCTTGGAATTGGAGCAACGGCGTGGATTCTGTTTCTGTGGTCTCAGGTCGGCGGTCCACTGAATCGACAGACGAGTCTGGTTCTGGCAGTGATCGGTTGGGCCTTCGGACTTCCTGCGATTATCTCTTGCTGGCTCCAACAGCGAACGTTGCGGAACTCGATTCGCAAGGCTCCCGCGGTCGCTGACCAGGAATCGGCTTTCTGCCGGTTGTGCCAGATCGCCCTGGGGACGCTCTTTATCTCGGCTTTTGTGCAGACATTGCTGACTCCGCAGCATTTTTGGGACGAGCGAGCCATCTTCGCCATCAAGGCAGCGGTTCTGTTTGAAGATCGCACGATTCACAGTCGCGATCTGGCTGAGCCTCTGTTTGTCCAAGGGCATCCTCGATATCCCCTGCTGATTCCACTGGCCGAACAACACCTGGACGCTCTGATTGGCAGAGTCGACGATCGTCTTTCGAAGGTCGTGTTTCCGATACTGTATTTCGGGCTGGTGCTGACCACGGCAGGTGCATTGTCGCGACGACTGACACATTCGGCGGCATGGCTGACGGCGGTGCTAATGGCCACGATTCCGGCATTGATGCCTGATGACTACGGCTTTCTGTGCGGGCAAGCCGATGCGCCGGTCGGATGTTTTCATGGAGTTGCGTTGTTGTACTTGTGGGATGCGATCGAGCAGTGTCAGGCAGGGCGACTCAACCGACGACGATGGATCGGTACAATCGCAGTAGCGGGAATCTGCGGCGGATTGACGGCGTTCACTAAGGATGAAGGCATCGCCTTCCTGATGGTCGATTCCGGAATCCTGAGCGCAATCTTGATTTTGAGTGCCCTGCGTTCAGTGATTGCCAAGCGTAACGGCAAGGCAATTGGCGCACTGCCCGATGGACCAACACCGCAGCAGACGCTTCTGGTTGTCGCAATCTTTATCGGAATGGCCATCCTCTTACTCGCTCCGTGGTTCCTGCATCGTCGAGGATTGCCGTTGAAAGGAGAGATGAATTACTTCGGACGCATGTCGCTATCACTTCTGACCGAACGCTTGAGCACACTGGCGTGGACGATTCCGCATTTAGTGCAACGAATGTTTGGTGAATGGAGTGAATGGGGTCTGCAATGGTGGCTAATGGTCGCCGCACTTATTGCTGCTCCGCGGCGGGCGTGTCGCCGCCCGTCACAGTTGTTGTTGCTGTTGGATGTGCTGGGAACGCTGTTGGCATTGGTTGTGGCGGGCATGGTGGCGCCCGTACGGTTGGAGGAACACATCGGCGGGTCGAGTCATCGTTTCCTGATGCAGATCGCGCCGATTGCGATCCTGTTCGTGGCGGGGCAAGTGGCTCCTCGCCGAATTTCGATGACTCGCGATGAGCAGTAGTTAGTGCGCGTCACGTTGAAACATGGGCAAAACCAAGTAGTTTTTCGCTCGCGAGACGCCACACTGAGATGGGACGCGCTCCAGTGGCCTGGGGAGGCCTGTCTGGTGCGGTTGGCTACGACCTGCGGCGGGCGACGACATGTACGGTGGCTCCGCTGCGAAAGATTGCGGCGACGATGCTGAGCGCGAGCGCGAGCGGTGCCAAACACCAGTAGAGTGTGCGTAGCGCCAGTCGCACGGCGGGCGAATACGGCGCTGGTGTGCCAGGCGGACGACGGTGCAACACCACGTAAACTCCGTTTCGTGGCAGGACTCGGATCTTGTTAAGTGCGCTTTGAATCCAGCCAAACGGGTTCTGACGCAATGAAAAATGGTGTTCAGTATCGCAGTGAAAACCGACATCCGACAGAAGTCGTTTGAGTTCCGCGAGCGGGAAGTGGAACAGGTGTCGCGGGGGATCGAGATGAAACCAGGCGGCGCCAGACCAGCGCGCCTGCCAACTGGAAAAGTTCGGCACCGCGACGACCAGCACGCCGTTCGGCTTCAGGATACGGATGATTTCGGTCAACAGGACACGCGGATCGGGGACGTGTTCAAGAACGTGCCAGAGAATCACCTCGTCGAAATATGCTTCGGGATAGGCCGCTTCCGTCAGCGACGGTGCGACGCGAACCTGGATCCGTTGATCGATCCCGCGGATCGCGTCCTCGCTGACTTCAAACCCGTGGCATTCCAGCGATCGATCTGCCAGTGACCGCAAAGCAACACCGCGTCCGCAACCGACGTCCAGCACACGGGCCCGGGGTGGCAGGTGCCGCGCCAAGAATCGGGCGTGCCGCGATCCTATGAATCGCACCAAAGGCTCGACGAGCCCCGAGAATTTCACACCGCCATCGCCGTAATAGTCTTTGGGATAATACTGAGCGAGGACCTCGGCCGAGGGTTGCGGATCGAGTCGTCCGGTTTGACAAGTGGTGCAGCGCACAAGGAACAGTGGTAGCCCCTGAATGGCAAACGTGCGAGTTGCTTGATCGTGGCCGCAGACAGGGCAGGGAAGAGACGCCGAAATGTTGACGGCCGCGACGCCCTCGACATGCAATCCGTACTGCCACTCGGCCGAGCAGGTGTTTGTCGCGAGTTGTAAACGTGTGTCGGATTCAGAGGGCGAAGTCATGGCGTCGAGTTGCCTGGAGCGCGCGGTTGAAAACGTTGCAGGACAGCCGTCCGATACGGCCATTCTTTGACACGGGCGAAGCCGGTCTGTTGCAGAATGTCATCAATTCCGGCGAGCGATTGCCGATTCAGATCCGTGTCGATCGCCGCGGCAACCCAGATGCTTTCAGCGTTGGCAACCTTGGCACTCGTCACAAATTGTTCGAAGGCTTTGCGGACATCAGATTGTCCGCTCCATGAAAACGGCAGACCATAGCGCGGGTGCGGCGTTTCGACATAGAATCGACTGATTCGGCAACCGACATATTCCAGGAACAGGGGCTGATCGGAAAATGCAGGAACAAGGCTGCCTTCCGCCAAGCCGCTTTGCACGAAGATCGGCTCGCCTTTGCTTCCTGACTGCTGGATCGTCAAGGACATCTGATACCAATCGTCGTCGCTGGGGCCGTTCAGGCGGCTGGGCTGCCATGGGGGCCGCTCGCAGACCGCCCAGGTCAATGCCAGTGCTGCCACAGTTCCCGCCACCGATCCCCACGGCCGGGATCGAACAGGTAACAGCGCGGCAAGCAGGCAGGCTCCGCCAGCCGCATAGGGAACTCGGTATCGCGTGTTTGCCAGGGTCCCACGGCCAGTGCTGGCAAACAGCGCCAATGCCGCGAGTGGCACGAGCGTCCAGACCACGAGTAACCACCGCTCTGTGTAAAACGACGCGCGAAGCGCGGGAACGAACCGGCGCGCTGGTGTCAGCCATGCCAAGCCGCAGGCAACTGGCAAACTCAGCCACCAGAGGGGACCGATGACTCGCCAGACAGAGACTGAACCATGGATGTACTCGAGAAACGGACTCCACTGCCAGAGTCTTTCGACGAAAGGAACGAGCGGCAGCGCACCCAGCCCCAGCACGATGCAAGCGACCACGACTCCCAGCAGTGACGGACGCTGCTCCGGTTTCATCCAGGGGATTGTCAGTATCAGGCTGGCCCCTGTCAGCATAATGAGTGGGGCGGCGAAAACGTGCGTCCACAGCGCGGCCACACTGCATAGGCTCCAGCAAAGTGCACGAGTCAGTGACTTCGGCGACTCGCGCCACCAGACAGTGATCCAGAGCAATGCAGCAGACAGCATTAGCAGCAGACCATAGCAACGAGCGATACGCACTTCGTCCATCGCTTCCGGGTGCCACGCAATGACCAGTGCCGCGATACCACCAACGACGGGCCCTCCCAAACGGCGTCCGACACAATAGGTGATGGCTATCCCGGCGAGATAGCACAGCCCGGACGGAAGTCGAAACGCCCATTCTGATTTGCCGAACAGAGCCAAGCTTGCCTGTTGTAACCAACCTGACAAAGGAGGAATTGCGGCGTAGTCCAGGCTACGCTGAAGAGATGTGCTGGGAATGTCAGAGTCAATGATCCAGTACGATCCATGTTCGTCGATGGTGATCGGCCCGGACGTCATCATTGGCAGCATCAGTCCACTGCCGCTTAGCAATGCCAACACCAGTAGGCCAAATCCGAGTCGAATGTCTCGGTTCTGACGCTTAGCCGAATCCGCGCTCGTCGGTTCGCTGCCCGGATAGGCCGGTCGCGGCGCTTTAGAGCTGTTCATCGAACGCTTTTCCCCATACGGCTGCTCAATACGAAATCTGGAGTGACCACGAATTCCTCGAAAACGACGCAGATCTGGAACTCAACGAGCTAACACCTTCCGGCGATGTCGACGGCATTTGTTTCCAATAGTGCCGGGATTCAACGTGAAAGTCGTTCTCTGCTGACGTAAATCTACGTCGACCCGCAATCTGTGGTACGAGTTGTCCTACAAATTTGCGCGGCGGGAAAGGGGGAAACGATTTTTCTGACGGATTGCGGTGGGAAAAGTTATTGCGTGACGGCCTTGATTTTACGAATCGCCGAAGAACACTCTCGACCCAATCGACAGTGCCCCCCTGGAGAACACATCGGCGGCTCGAGCCATCGCTTTCTGATGCCGTTAGCTCCGGGGGCGGTGCTGTTTTCGATCCGGCAGTTCTGGGTCCGGGAACCATCTCAGAATGCCGCTTGAAACTGGCATACATCATGCCTGCCGCGCATGATGTATGCACATTGAGTTTCCAGCCAGGAGCATTCACGATGACGAGTTGGCGTCTGACAGCCTGCGCGACCGCGTTGACCCTATCGACACTGGGCGTTTTGGCCATTGCTGAAGACGTCCCAATCCCTGATGTCATCGAGTTCAATCGAGACGTGCGGCCGATTCTGTCTGAAAACTGCTATGCTTGCCATGGCCCCGATGGCAACAAACGCGAAGCAGAACTGCGACTGGATACTGAAGCGGGGTTGTTCGGAAAACGAGTCAAGAAGCATCCGGTCGTCCCCTCGCAACTGGCCGAGAGTGACCTCTATCAACGCGTGACGACGTCTGTCGCTGACGAGAAGATGCCGCCGGTCGATTCCGGTAAGCATCTCACGGCGCGCGATATCGCGGTCCTTAAGAAGTGGATCGAGCAAGGAGCAAGATGGCAGGGGCATTGGGCGTTCATCAAGCCTGTTCGGCCGACACTTCCTCAAGTTACAGAGCCAGGATTCAGCCGGAACGAGATCGATCGATTCGTTTTATTGCGATTGCGAACGGCTGAATTAAAGCCTTCGTCGGAAGCAGACCGAGTTACACTAATTCGGCGGCTATCTTTCGATCTGACGGGACTTCCGCCGACGATGGAGCAAGTCGATCAATTCATCGCAGACACCAGCCAGGATGCCTACGAAAAGCTGGTCGATAGGCTGCTCGAATCACCTCACTACGGTGAACGGATGGCGCTCTACTGGCTTGATCTGGTCCGGTTTGCCGATACCGCGGGCTATCACAGCGACAATCCGCGAGATATCACACCGTATCGAGACTATGTCATTCAGGCATTCAACCAGAACATGCCTTTCGATCGCTTTACGGTGGAACAGCTGGCCGGGGATCTACTCCCCTCGCCAACGACCTGGCAGAAAGTGGCTTCGGGCTACAACCGCCTGCTGCAGACAACAGAAGAAGGGGGAGCACAGGCCAAAGAATACACCGCCAAGTATTCGGCAGATCGAGTTCGCAATGTCTCCAGCGTTTGGTTGGGCGCGACGATGGGCTGTGCCGAATGCCACGACCACAAGTACGATCCGTTCACTCAACGCGACTTCTACAGCATGGCAGCCTTCTTCGCAGATGTGCAGGAGACGGCGGTCGGTCGCCGTGAACCTGGCATGCCAGTGCCGTCGGCAAATGACGAAAAAGAACTGGCTCGCCTGAATTCAGAGGCGGCATCGGCTCAGCAAAGGTTGGAATCAGCCGTCGCCGCACTGATCGCTTCGAAACCGGATTGGAATGACGAGCTGAAAACAGCATCGACATGGCAGCCACTGGAGGCTTCGGACATCAAGGTTGACGGTGAATCGCAACTCAGCAAACAGGAAGACGGCAGCTATAAGGCTCAAGGTAAAGTCGCCGCGCAGGAGGCCTTTACATTCACTTTCCAGTCGGACGCGAAGTTGACTGGACTAAAGCTGGAAGCAATCTCTGACGATGAACTGCCCGCACGTGGACCGGGACAGGCACCCAACGGCAATTTCGTGCTGACCGAAGTCAAAGTGATGCGAACTGGCGCGAACGAGAAGCCAATGACCGTGAAGATCGCGAAAGCCGTCGCCGATCACTCTCAGAATGGACACGATATCGGCACCGCAATCGACGGCAAAGGGGGCAGCGGTTGGGCGATCTTGCCACAGACCGGCCAATCACACGAAGCGGTCTTCGAACTGGCTGAAGGTGTCAGCGGCTCAGTCGTCGTGACTTTGGAATTCAAATCGCAGTATCCACAGCATGGAATTGGTCGCCTGCGAATCAGCGGAACGTCCGTGGATAAACCAGCCTCACATTGGGTTCCACCGGCCGTGCGAGCGGCAATCGCCAAGTCGTCTGCCGATCGGACGGACGTCGAATCGAATCAATTAGTCGGTTTCTTGAGAGATCAATCGGCACGGTTCCAATCACAGCGAGCTGAAGTGCAACAGTGGAACAGTCAGCGAGATGCCTACTCCAAAAATATCCCAGCCACCTTGATTACAGTATCCACCGCACCGCGCATGGTTCGGATCCTGCCGCGCGGGAATTGGCAGGATGACTCTGGCGAAGCGGTGTCTCCGGCGATTCCTGCATTCCTTGGTAAGCTGGACACGGGTGTGCGACGCGCGAGCCGGTTGGATCTGGCGAACTGGATGGTCGCAGCAGACAACCCGCTGCCAAGTCGCATCTTCGTCAACCGAACATGGAGACTGCTCTTCGGCAATGGATTGTCCAAATCTCTCGAAGATTCGGGCAGCCAGGGAGAATGGCCGACACATCCCGAATTACTCGATTGGCTCGCGGTGGACTTTCGCGAGAGCGGTTGGAACGTAAAGAAACTGGTCAAATTGATGGTGACTTCAGGGGCCTATCGTCAGAATTCCATCCAAACCAAACACGCGCGGATTCAGGATCCCTTCAACCGGCTGCTGTCTGTTCAAAATCGCCTGCGACTGGATGCCGAGTTCATTCGCGACAATTCGCTGGCCATCAGCGGCCTGCTATCGTTGCGCCTCGGTGGCGAAAGCGACAAGCCCTACCAGCCGGATGGGTATTGGGAATTCCTGAACTTCCCACGTCGATCATGGGAGGCAGACAAGGGCGAGCAGCAATATCGTCGCGGGCTTTATACCTGGTGGCAACGTTCGTTCTTGCACCCATCGCTCATGACGTTTGATGCTCCAAGTCGCGAGGAATGTACTGCGGATCGCCCCAGATCCAATACGCCGCAACAAGCACTTGCTCTACTCAATGATCCCACTTACGTGGAAGCGGCGCGTGTCTTCGCGACGATCATCATAAAGGACGGCGGTTCGACTGATGATGCTCGTCTGACGTGGAGCTTCCGCCGTGCAGTCTCGCGTTCCCCCAGCGCCGAAGAACTCGCGATCCTACAGAAACTGTTGGCGAAGCACCGGGAGGAATTCCGTGCGAACTCTGCGGCTGCCGAGCAACTTCCACGAACAGGTCTGGCACCACTTCCCGCCATGATCGACAAGACCGAACTGGCTGCGTGGACCAGTGTCGCCCGCGCACTGCTGAATCTGCACGAAACTGTGACGCGACTGTAGTAGAGTGTTCCGCAGGGTCAGCATGCACAAATCACGGGACGGCATTTCCCGCCGACCCTTTGCCAGAAACGTTGGCGGGCACCCAACCCTCGTCAGTGGCTCGCAACACTTCCTCGATCGTCGTCAGTCCTTCTCTAACTTTCCGCAGCCCGTCATAACGAAGCGGAATCATGCCGCTTTGTTTCGCATGTTCGGTCACCGACTGAAGCGTCGCATTCACGTTAATGGTCTCACGCAGGGCTTCATCCACCACAAGTAACTCGTGAATTGCGATACGGCCGGTGTAACCGGTGTTGCGGCAGCGGGAACATCCTGCCCCCCGATAGAAATGGTCGATGTCGAGTCCCATCTGCTGGACGATGGTCCTCATCGCACGTGATGGCTCGTACGACTCTTTGCATTTGGCGCAGATTCTGCGGCACAAGCGCTGCGCCAGAACAGCATTCAGTGAGGAACTGATCAAGTAGTTTTCCAAACCCATATTGACCAATCGAATGACCGCACTGCAGGCATCGTTCGTGTGCAACGCGCTAAACACCAGATGCCCCGTGAGCGCCGCCTGGATCGCGATCCTGGCCGTCTCTGCGTCGCGCATTTCGCCGACCATCAAGACGTCGGGATCCTGGCGCAGCAGGCTGCGAAGCACACTTGCGAATGTCAGGCCGGCTCGTTCGTTCACTTGGAACTGGTTGACAAGTTGCAACTGGAATTCGACGGGATCTTCGACAGTACAGATATTCTTTTCAATCGTGCTTACCGTGTTGAGCGCGGCATACATCGTTGTACTTTTACCGCTGCCTGTCGGCCCGGTTACCAGTACGATTCCGTTGGGACGATTGATGTTCTGCTGAAATCGCTCCAGATTTTCGCTGCTGAAACCAAGTTGAGTCAGCGACAACGGAATGTTGCGGTTGTCGAGAATCCGGATGACCGTCTTCTCGCCATGTGTGAGTGGCAAAGTGCTGACACACAAATCGACAGAACGACCTTCCATCATCACATGGATGCGGCCATCCTGCGGCAGATGCGTCTCGCCGATATCCAACGACGCCATCGTCTTAATTCGGCTGGCGATCGCTGGCGCGATATGCCCCGGCAGTTCGAGAGCCTTCTGCAACGCTCCGTCGACGCGAAATCGAACTCGCATCTGGCGTTCGGTGGGCTCGATGTGAATGTCACTGGCCCCCTCTTTCACGGCCGTGTAAATCACATAGTTCACCAACCGGATAATCGGACTCTGGCCGGCCAACGTGGTTGAATTCACGATGTCGTCGATCGATTCCTCGATCAGTTCGATCGCATCACCCTGCACATCGTCGACAATGTTGTCGATGACGAAGACCTGAGTATCGGGTAGATACGTTTGCAGAGTACGGCGGATATCCCTGGCCGAAGCAATGGCCAGTTGAACTTCGCAACGTGAAACCGCCTTCAGGCGATCCAGCAGGAAGACATCCGAGGGTTCCGCCACCGCGATCGTCAGCGTGTTCCGCACCTTGAACAAAGGCAAAACAACGTGCTTTTCGATAAATTCTCGCGGCAGCAGTTCCACGATTTTTGGATCGAAGAGCCGGGGATCAAGACGAACGAATGGAATCTGGAACTCGACGGCCAGGCATTCCAGCACCTGCTCCTCGGTGCAGTATTCGCGAGCGACCAGGAGTTCACCCAGCAACTTGGTCTGCCCACCCTCACATTGAAGCCGCAATGCTTCTTGGAGTTGCTCGGCCGTCAGGAAACCACGACGGACGAGCAGGTCGCCCAGTCTCGGACGCGACAGCAACGGCGAACGAAGCGGTGTGAGTGTGGCTACGGACATCAGCGGAAACTCGCTACGGCATCAATGACCGAATCGAAGAGATCAAATCGCTGATCCAGTCGTGTTACTTCGAAAATCTTGCGGCCCAAGTCCGGCAACCCGCTGATCTTGACGGCTCCCCCTGCATGGCGAGCCTGATCCTGCAAATTGACAATCGCCGTCAACCCGACACTGTCAAAGGCGTCAGTACGGTCCATCTGCAGCACGATCGCAGAACTTCCCTTGTGAAGATGCCCCTCGACGGCCTCGGACAGCAGGCGCGCGGTCTCTTCCATCAAGTCGTCCGGTGTATGGACGACAACGACATCGCCAAATGTTTCAGTGATGATCTGCATTTGTGATCAGATGGAAGAGTAGCTGTCGCGATACGCCGCTGTAGACGGTTCAGCATCGTACCCCAGCACTTCGTACGCTTTGACA
>CBIHQO010000121.1:0-11575 GCA_966211735.1 uncultured Schlesneria sp. | reverse complement strand
CCCGCCCCTTCGAGCTCGTCTCGATGGAGACGGGCTTCTTCCCTACGCTGACAACCTCTTCGACAAATCGTGGCTCCCAACGAATAACCAACAAAAAAAGCCCGGCAAAACTGCCGGGCTTTTTTATCATCAGACGAAACGAATCTCAGAGACCCGTCTTCAGTCGTCGTGCTTTACGTCGCTTAATCTTCCACCGACGATCTCGCTTCTGCTTTGTTGTGAGCTTCACTTTCATGGCAATACCGTTTCTGTCCATACTCAGGTTGAAGGCTGGCCAGACCGATGGGCAAGCCGTGAGGAACGAGCCACACAAGGTAGCAGACGATCCGCCTTGAGAAAAGTCAGGCAGCCAGCTTTGTCCCCGCTCTGGCATACTTTCAGAGACTGGCGTCGTGTAAACTGCTGGTAAGACCATGATCGCACCAGCCCACCGACAACCCGCCACAAACTCGTAACACATTTTCTTGTAATGCTTTCCGGCTATTAGAGTTTTCCTTGTTCATGTCCAACTTCCCCACAACCTCTGTCCGATCCTGGCTGGCACACCTGGCACCGCTCCACTTCGGAAATCTACCCCTCCCCTCGCGTTATTTATTGTCGCCGCTGGCGGGCTATACGAATCTCCCGTTCCGACGGATCGTTCGCGGCCTGGGAGGCGTCGGGCTGGGGACGACCGACCTGGTCAATGCCAGGGGACTACTTGATGGCGGGCCGAGGACATTGCAACTGATCGAAACCTGCCCGGAAGATCGACCGTTCGCGGTGCAGATCTTCGGTCACGATCCAGTCGTCATGCGCGATGCGGCTCAACTGCTGCAGGCGCGCGGCGTCGATTCGATCGACATCAATATGGGATGTCCGGTCAACCGAATTACGAAGGTCGGAGCTGGGGCCAGCCTGATGTGCCAGGTCGATAGCACCATTGAACTGGTCCGCACGGTCGTCGAATCGGTGACGCTGCCCGTGACCGTGAAAATGCGGTTGGGCTGGGACAGCCAGCAACTGACGGCACCGAAGTTCGCACGCGAGTTCGAGCAAGTCGGCGTGGCCGCCGTCGCCATCCATGGCCGTACGCGCGAGCAGGGATTCAGTGGCACCGTCGATCGAACTGGGATTCGCAAAGTCGTCGAAGCGGTCGAACGCATCCCCATCATTGGTAACGGCGACATCCGCACGATTGCCGACGGGGAGCGGATGTTTGCGGAAACAGGTTGTCATGCGATTTCGATCGGACGCGGGGCCCTCGCCAATCCCTGGCTGTTTCGCCAGTTTGTGGAATGGGAAACAACCGGCGAGATCGAATCGTCGGGGTCGTTCGACGATCGACTGGAATTGCTGCGACGACAATTCGGCTACGTGATCGAGCAACGCGGGATCGAGCGGGGAATCAGTTCGTTCCGCAAGATGGCTCACTGGTACCTGAAGGCGATGCTCGTCCCAGCAGCATTGCGAAATCAGCTTCAAACGGCGAAGACGTGTGCAGAGTTTGAAGCGACGCTGGTCGACATCACCGCGAATGGACCTGCTCGCGGCAGTCGCACAGGCATCCTGCCCGACCTTTATATTCCGGTTCCTGCGGGGCCCAACGAGAACTGGTAGGCGGATATGTCCGAAAGAACGATCGAAAATGTCGCCTGCACAGTTTGCGCGTGCATCTGTGACGATCTCAAAGTGACGGTCCGGGACGGCGTCATCACTGCCGCAGAACATGCCTGTTGCCTCGCCGAACCGTGGTATCTCAGTCCCTGGACATCGACGGCCCCGTCGGTTCAAGTTCGAGGGCATAAAGCCGCATTCCAGCAAGGAGTTGAGGCCGCCGCTGAGATCCTGCGTGAAGCCCGGGCCCCGCTCATTTTTGGTCTGTCGAAGAGCAGCACCGACGGCCAACGAGCCGCCGTAGCGCTGGCAGACAAACTTGGTGCCACGATCGACACCACCGCGTCAGAGGGACACGCCCCGTCGATTCTCGCACTACAGCAAGTGGGTGAATCAACTTGCTCGCTCGGTGAAATCCGGAATCGCGCCGACCTTGTCATCTATTGGGGGGCCGACCCCGCCAAGTCGCATCCACGACATATGGAGCGATACTCCATGGATGCGCCGGGAATGTTGACGCCCAATGGTCGCGCCGATCGAACGCTGGTTGTCGTCGACTCTGCCAGCAGTAAAACTGGTGACGCTGCCGACTGGTTTCTGAAGATCGATCCGGGTAGCGATTTTGATGTGCTCTGGACATTGAGAGGCCTGCTGCAGGGCGTTGAGCCCAATCCCGGCCAGTCCGTCGGTGCTCCGCTCGATCAATTGAAGCGACTCGCAGAGATGATGAAGCACTGTCGTTGTGGAGTCATCTTCTTCGGATACGGAGTGGCTCAACATCCAATGGGGCATCGCAATGTCGAAGCCCTGCTGCGACTGGTGATCGATCTGAACCAATTCACCCGTTTCCACGCTCGGCGGCTACGTAATGTGGGCGATGTATCGGGTGCGGATAGCGTCCTCTGCTGGCAGACGGGGTATCCGTTCAGCGTCAACCTGGCTCGGGGATATCCGCGCTACAACCCCGACGAATATTCCGCCGGCGATGTCCTGGAAAATAAAGAGGCCGATGCATTGGTCCTGGTGGGTACCGCCCGAGTCGACTCGTTCTCGCCAGCCGCTCAAGACCATCTGCGCAGCATTCCGACCATTGTTCTGGACGGAATCAACGCGAAGATACCAGCACCGCCGACGGTTCTTTTCACGACGGCAACGTATGGAATCCATATTCCGGGTACGGCCTACCGGATGGATGAAATCCCGATCCGCCTTCGTCCGCTCATTGACAGCAACCTGCCGAGTGATGGCGACGTGCTGCGAGCAATTCAAGCGGCACTTTAGCGATATTGCGGGCAATCACGACCACAACCCCTTGCTCGAATTCCGCTCGCGGTAACGATCTTGAAGGGAATTGACATTCACAAAATCGCCTCGTAGTCTAAGTGAACTGCCGAATCCATCTGCAGATTGTCTCCGTAGCTTAATTGGATAGAGCGTTGGCCTCCGAAGCCGAAGGTTGCTGGTTCGACTCCAGCCGGGGACACTAGTTAAATTGAAAAAGGCCCTGACTGCAGGAAGTGC
This sequence comes from uncultured Schlesneria sp., assembly GCA_966211735.1. Classification (GTDB taxonomy): domain Bacteria; phylum Planctomycetota; class Planctomycetia; order Planctomycetales; family Planctomycetaceae; genus Schlesneria. Next base: position 8,458 of record CBIHQO010000121.1, on the reverse strand, counting down.
CTGCCCTCAGGGTCTTTTCATTCAACTGCGAACCGATTTCGTAGTTCACGTGTCGGCAGTATTGATCGCGAGCGGTGTGACGGTTTCGTCGGCGATTGCGCTCGAGTCCTGCGTCAGCACCATTTGTACTCGTTCCATGTCAATCGCCCCTTCCCATTTGGCGATGACCATCGTCGCGACGCCGTTGCCGATGAGATTGGTGATGGCGCGGCACTCCGACATGAAGCGGTCGATACCCAGCAACAGCGAAAGCCCAGCGACCGGGACATCGCCCACGACTGAGAGTGTGGCGGCGAGCGTAATGAATCCTCCGCCCGTCACGGCCGCGGCTCCCTTGGACGTGAGCAGCAGCACCGCGAGCAGTGTTAACTGCTGACCCAGGCTGAGCGGCACGTTGGTCGCCTGAGCAATGAACACCGCCGCCATTGTCAGGTAGATCGACGTCCCATCCAGATTGAATGAATAGCCGGTCGGGATGACGAGTCCGACCACCGGCTTGGCGCAGCCGATGTTTTCCAGCTTCGAGATCATGCGCGGCAATGCCGCTTCAGACGACGAAGTCCCCAGCACAATCAACAGTTCTTCTTTGATATACCGCAAGAACAGCCACAGGCTGAATCCCGTCAGACGCGCGATCGAGCCCAGTACCAGAGCAACGAAGAGGAAGCACGTCAGATAGACGCAGGCGAGCAGCTTTCCCAGCGAAAATAGCGTATCCAGGCCAAAAGCACCGATCGTAAAGGCCATCGCACCGAAGGCCCCGATCGGAGCCACCCGCATGATCAGGCCAATCACGCTGAACAGCACATGAGAGAGCCGATCGATCAGATCGACCAGCGGTTTGCCTTGATCGCCAAATTGGGCCAGAGCCACGCCGAACAGAATGGAGAACAGAATCACTTGAAGAATCTCGCCGCTGGCAAACGCGCCGACGATCGATTCGGGAATGACATGCATGATGAGATCGACAGCGGACTGAGACTTGGCGTTCGCCGTGTAACCGGCAATGGCCTTCGTATCCAAAGTGCTGACATCCGCATTGATCCCAGCCCCCGGGCGAATCACGTTGACGACGACAAGGCCAATCGCCAGTGCCAGTGTCGAGACAACCTCAAAGTAGATGAGGGCCTTCATGCCGACTCGGCCGACCTTTTTCATGTCGCCCATTTTGGCGATGCCCACGACGATCGTCGTGAACACAATGGGCGTGATCATCATCTTGACGAGCTTGATAAAGCCATCGCCGAGAGGCTTCATCGTCGTCGCCAATTTGGGACTGAAATGCCCGAACGCCGCTCCCAGGCAGATGGCCACCAGCACCTGCACGTACAGTTGGGCATACAGGGGTTTGCGTTTGGAATCGATTTGCATGCCAGTTGCTTTCAACACAAACGCCTGTACAACAGCGAACGTCGCTCAAGATCAAACACTCATCGATCACAAGTGGCGACAACCGATCATCAATGGAAATCAGATCGCTCGGCTCTCACTATCGAGCGGCAATCCTCGATTGCTTAGCGATCCCGCGAAAACCTGATCAGAACCGGAAGTATTACATAAATCCCGGTGGATTGCTCGACATGCTGACGAGGACGAGGCGAGCTATTCGGTGTCCCGATCTCGTTACGGATCTTCAGTTAAGGACCGGCAAAACACTGCCGCCTGTACTCAGCAGCAGCCGCTTCGTGATTCCGATTTTCCTGCGTTGACACCAGCTGCAGGCAAGATATAGTGCGTCCCGTTGCTGGTTGACCACAAGATATCGTGGTCACGACAAGAGGGAATCCGGTGGAAATCCGGGACTGCCCCGCAGCGGTAAGCGAAAACGACCGCCATCACACAGCACTGATTCGCAAGAATTGGGAAGCGATGGCTAGTAGGAATTGGATCACTTTTCAGGTGAGCTGAATGTTCGCGAGTCCGAAGACCTGCCAGCGATTGAACAGTTCAGATTCACAGGATTGCGATGGCCGGATGCCATCGAGCTGAGCTGTTTGTCTGCCGAACCTTCTCGGGAAAGGGCGGTCGGGGGATGGATGTATTCTGCTGCGCGGACGAGTGCGCTGATTGGGACCGCCAGGCATTGGCTGGCGGACCTGCGACATTCGTTTTCTTCCGCGACTGCGATCACTCCTCGATCGGTTGTTCTCGAGCCAGGCTCGGTGCGTCCGCATTCTCGTATCGGTGCGATACGGAGAGAGGTCCAGTCTTATGCTACGAGCTCCCCACGAGTGGGTTGTCCGCAAACGTGACGGCCGCAGTGTCTCTTTTGAATTGACCCGCATCCACACGGCGATCTTGAACGCCTTTCGCGCCGAGCTGAATCTGGCGGATGGACAGCCGCTGGAACCAGACGTCATGAAGGATGTCGCCAGCGTCGTTCAATCGGTCGTCGATGACATCGCGCCGCTCGCCAGCCAATCCGAAGGTGTGGACGTCGAGCGAATTCAAGACCTGGTCGAGTTGGGTCTGATGTCACGTGGCCACTATCGCGTCGCCCGCTGCTACATCATCTATCGCGCCGAACATGCCAAGATGCGCGTGATTCGTGGTGAAGCCACTGTCGCGTCTTCCGTTCCGCAGATCTATGTCACGCTACCTGATGGCAGTCGCGTTCCCTTCGAAGCTCGTCGCGTTCGCAAACGCCTGGCGGAAGCCTGCGTTGGACTTGAAGGCACGGTCGATGTCGACGAAATGGTCGACGAAGTGATCCGCTCGGTCTTTGACGGCATCGCCATTGCCGAGATCTATCGCGTGCAGATCCTGGTCGCCCGCTCGCGGATCGAACGTGATCCGGCGTTTGATCTGGTCGCGTCGCGTCTGATGTTGAATGTGATCTATCAGGAAGTGTTCGGGGACACGCCCACCGCGAAAACACTGGAGACCGTGCACCGCGATCAATTCGAGCACTATGTCATCGACGGCATTCGCGCGGCTCGCTTGACACCCGATCTGCGCGAGTTCGATCTGACCCGTCTTGCTGCCGCGATGAAGCCGGAACGGGATCTGCACTTTCAATACCTGGGGCTGCAGGCCATCCATGATCGCTATCTGCTGCACATCGGTGGTCAGCGAATCGAGACTCCGCAGTACTTCTGGATGCGAGTTGCCATGGGATTGGCCCTGCGTGAAGGGGATGCTCGCGAAGATCGAGCCATCGAATTCTATAATGTCCTGTCGAGCTTCCGATTCACGTCGGCCACTCCCACGCTGTTCAACTCGGCGACCCCAACTCCGCAGTTGAGCTCCTGCTACCTGAGCACATCCAGCGACGACTTGACCCATATTTTCAAGGTGATTTCCGACAACGCCCGCCTTTCCAAGTGGGCTGGTGGACTCGGCAACGACTGGACCAGCATTCGAGCCACGAACGCTCATATTCGTGGAACAAACGGCCGCAGCCAGGGAGTGATCCCATTTCTGAAAGTCGTCAATGACACGGCTGTCGCCGTCAATCAAGGGGGCAAACGCAAAGGGGCCGTCTGCGCCTATCTGGAAACGTGGCACCTCGATATCGAAGAGTTCCTGGACCTGCGCAAGAACACCGGCGATGAGCGACGGCGCACACATGACATGCACACCGCCAATTGGATCCCCGACCTGTTCATGAAGCGAGTCCGTCAGAACGGTACTTGGACGTTGTTCAGCCCAGACGAGGTTTCCGACCTCCACGATCTTTACGGACAGGAGTTCGAACAACGCTACGAAGAATACGAACGGAAGGCCGATGCAGGCGACATGCTGCTGTTTCGCCGAGTGTCGGCGCCCGAGTTGTGGCGGAAGATGCTGACGCGTCTGTTTGAGTCCGGTCACCCGTGGATCACGTTTAAGGATCCCTCGAATATCCGGTCGCCACAGGACCATGTCGGGGTTGTTCATAGCAGCAACCTCTGCACCGAGATTCTGCTGAACACCTCGCCCGAAGAGACCGCCGTTTGCAATCTGGGATCGATCAATCTCAAGGAGCATATCGTCGACGGAAAGTTGGATCTCGCGCTGCTCGAGCAAACCGTCCGCACCGCAATGCGAATGCTCGACAACGTGATCGACATCAATTTCTATCCGACGCCAGAAGCCGAAACGTCCAACTTGCGACATCGCCCGGTTGGACTGGGGCTGATGGGCTTTCAAGACGCCTTGCACTCGCTCGACATCAGCTACGCGAGCGACGCTGCCGTCGAATTTGCCGACCGCAGCATGGAAGCCATTTCGTACTACGCGATCCTGGCCTCGACGGAACTGGCGAAAGATCGCGGGACGTATCCGACCTATACGGGGTCAAAATGGGATCGCGGGCTACTTCCAATCGACACGCTGCAACTTCTGGAAGAAGAGCGAGGCGAACCCGTGCCGGTCGATCGATCGCACACGTTTGACTGGACGCCCGTCCGTGAAGCGGTCAAGCAGCACGGCATGCGCAACAGCAATGTCCTGGCGATCGCCCCCACGGCGACGATCTCCACCATCATCGGTGTGTCGCAGTCGATCGAGCCCGCCTACAAGTTCCTGTACGTCAAAAGCAATCTGTCCGGCGAGTTCACTCAGGCCAGTGACATGCTGGTCAGCAAGCTGAAGGCGCGGGGCCTGTGGGACGCTCAAATGCTGGGCGAACTGAAGTACTTCGATGGGTCGCTGCAGAATATTGGTCGGATTCCGCTCGAATTGCGTCAACAGTTCCTGACCGCCTTCGAGATCGACCCCAAGTGGTTGATCGAATGCGCGGCCCGACGACAGAAGTGGATCGACCAGGGGCAATCCTTGAATCTGTATCTGGCCGAGCCGAGTGGCCGCAAGATGCAGGACATGTACGCCCTGGCCTGGCAGAAGGGTCTGAAGACGACGTACTACTTGCGGACGCTGGCGGCGACCCAAGTCGAAAAATCGACGGTGGACCTGAACAGCTTCGGGATCCAACCGAAGTGGATGAAGAACCGCAGCGCCTCCAGCGACGTCGAAGTCCGCCGTGACGGCATGCCCGTCATCGAAGTGGCCGCAGCATGTCGGCTTGACGATCCGACGTGCGAAGCTTGCCAGTAACCAAGCTTGTGGCGACAGCGATTTGCGACATCCACCCCAATTTTACTTCGACCATACGAGAGATATTCAATGACCGAACTATTTGCGACGACTGCCGAGCAGTCTGCAACATCCCCCACCTCCGAGCGAGATCGCGTCAATGCCCGCGACAAGCGGTTGATCAATTGCCACCAGGTCGACGTGAATCAGTTGATGCCGCTCAAGTATCAGTGGGCCTGGGAGCACTACCTTAACGGATGCGCCAACCATTGGATGCCAACCGAAGTTCCGATGAACAAAGACATCGAAACCTGGCGTTCCAGCCGTCTAACTGATGATGAACGTCGAGTGCTGATGCGCAGCCTGGGCTTCTTCGCGACGGCTGAAAGTCTGGTTGGTAACAATCTGGTTCTCGCGATTTTCCGGCACGTCACGAATGCGGAATGCCGGCAATATCTATTGCGCCAGGCGTTCGAAGAAGCCGTTCATTCACACACATTCCTGTACGTGGTCGAAAGTCTGGGGCTGAACGAAGGCGAGATCTTCAACATGTACCACGAAGTCCCGGCGATCGCTCGCAAGGACGAACTGGAGATGGAACTGACCGCCGAAGTCCTCGATCCCAATTTCGAAACGGATTCGTTTGAAGGGGCTCAAGCGTTTCTGAAGAACCTGATCGGCTACTACCTGATCATGGAAGGGATCTTCTTCTACACCGGCTTCGTGATGGTACTCTCGTTCCATCGTCGCAATCTGATGACCGGGATTGGCGAGCAGTTCCAGTACATTTTGCGAGATGAAACGGTCCATCTGAATTTCGGCATCGATCTGATCAACGGCATCAAGACCGAGAATCAGCATCTGTGGACGCCAGAATTCCAGCAGGCGATGATCGAACGTGTTCGACAAGCTGTCGAGTTGGAAATCGACTATGCTCAGGATTGCCTGCCGCGCGGAATCATGGGCTTGAACGCCAGCCTGTTCCGCGACTATGTGCAATTCATCGCCGACCGACGACTGGAACGGATTGGCCTGCCGACGCAATACGGCTCGTCGAATCCATTTCCGTGGATGAGTGAAACGATCGATCTCAGCAAGGAAAAGAACTTCTTCGAAACCCGCGTGACGGAGTACCAGAGTGCGTCAACGTTGAACTGGGAATAGTTCGATACCATGCTCACTTGGATGCCCGACGTACTCGTCAACGAGAACGTCGGGCATCTCTCTCAACCAAAAAGCCCCAGACGTTTGTCTGGGGCTTTGGCGATTTGTTACCTAACGCGATCAGTTGACTTCGGTCTTGTTCTCGCTCTCGTCCACCTTGCCCGCATCGGTCAGGTCGTCTTACTTGTCATCGTCTTTCTACTCTTCGGTGCTGTCGTCGTCCTTCTTTTCGGAGGGTTGAACGGCAGCGAGCTTGACCTTCAGCGACTCCAGTTCGTCGCTCTTCTGCTTCAGTTCATCGCGGCCTTTTTTCAACTCGGCGACCAGCTTCTCGTTATCCGCTTTCGTGGCCGCAAGTTCTTCGGTGGCCTTCGCAGCGAGTTGCATTGCCACTTTGGCTTCACCTTGAGCTTTCGCGGTCTCTTGTTTCGCCTTCGCCGCTGCTTTGTCAGCCTCAGCCGCTTGTTTGGCGGACGCGACTTCGGCCGTTCGTGCTTTGTCTCGCTCAGCAATGGCAACGTCGCGTTCTTTAACAGCCTGATCGCGCTGGGCGACTGAGTCTTTCAGTTCCGCTTGCAACGCCGCCACCTGAGCCTGCAGTGCCGCTCGCTCGGCCACCAGAGCGTTTCGTTCCGCCGTGGTGACTGCCAAAGCTCCTTCGGCGCGGGTCGCATCGTCGGCCCGTTGAATGGCCTGGTGGTACGGCAACAGCGTCCCCTGGCAGCAGCGAGCCTGAATGTTGACCGCGACCGGATCGCAGCAGCGTCCGCGTTGTCCGGCCGATGCCAGTTGTGCCAAACCCGCCAATACCGTCAGCCCGAAGGCAATGGTTCGTGTCTTCATCGGTTTCTCGCTGCTTTGTGCCTGAAGTTGCTCTTTAGCGCTGTTCGTCGGCAGTAACGCTTTGAATCAGCGGATAGTGACCATCCCGTTGAGCTACAACATCGGCAGTTTTTGACACTTCACCGAACACCAACGCATTCGCTTGCGCTTCTGCGATATTCGCCGACAGAACGTTCTGCTCCTTTGATGGCGACTGTGTCTCTAGTAGCGATGGTACGAGTCATGAGCCCCAGGCTGCGATCAATTTTCAGCGGTAGGAAACGACTGCCTGCTGCATCGTGGGGGGCAGCGGATGGAATTCGTTGCGAGTGAACCCGACTTTGGTAAAAAGGGCCTGATACTCGGGAAATGTGTAAGCATCGCCGTGGCCTGTCGACGCCAGCATCGTCAACGCAAATGTCGCCGCTCCGGGTGGGGAGATTCGATTCTGATCCGGAATGAATTCCAGGGTGATGGCTCGGCCACCCGGTGCCAGTGACGCGTAGGCCCGCTGTGCAATCAACTCGCACGTGGGCAGGTCGAAATGATGGAAGAAGTTTGTCAGCAAAACGACATCGTAGGGGCCGCCCCAATCCGTATCGAAGGCACTTCCCGGTTGCAGGTGATGCCGGTCCTTCACTCCCGCTTTGGCGGCATTCTCAGCCGCCACGGCCAGGACATTCTGCCAGTCCAGGGCCGTAATCACGGAGTTGGGATACTGCTGTGCGACGGCGATTCCGAACATCCCGTGCCCGGCAGCGACATCAAGCACTCGCAAAGGTTGAGCTCGATCGCCACCGATCAACCCGACCAGCAGTTGAGCAGGCAGATGCATCAACGGAGCCATGCCTCGTGCAAAATCGACCCAGATCGGATTGTCGTGCGAGACCGTCCCGTCGTCTGAAACCGCCGTGCCACCTTTCCGAACGGCAGCCGTCAGTTGACTGAAGCAATCCACCAATGACGGAGCCAGCAGGAACTGCAGCGTTCCCCCCAGATAAGCGGGTGATTTGCGATCCCGAAAAACGGCGGAATCGGCCGTCAGCTCATAACGTTCGTCCGACTTTTTCAAGAAGCCAATAATCGTCAGGTAGTCCGCCAGAATTCGAACACCACGGCTGGAAGCCTTGCAGGCCTGACCGATCTCCTCAGCTGTTTTTGGGCCGGCTGTCAGTGCAGAAAACAAATCGATTTCGATCGCGGCCCGTAACGCCTCGGTCCGTTGGTAGGCATTGATCGTTTCAAAAAACAGTCCGGGCGAAGGGCTGGTCGTCTGCATATCCAATACTCCTTGTTGGTAACGAAAGTCCTGTCATCCTGATCGCAACGTTCGCTGCTCACCGCCATCATGAGCAGAGGGTGCCACGGTTTTAGAGGCTTCGACGAAGCCGTCGCTGCTCGTTCGTGTCCCAGATCTCGTGTCAATCAACGTTCTCAGAAATGGCCCGCGTCGACG
>CBIHQO010000120.1:0-11594 GCA_966211735.1 uncultured Schlesneria sp. | reverse complement strand
GGTGGCTTCCTTGCTCACAATCTCCAGGTAAATTTTCACCGCCTCTTCCAGATTCGTCGCTTTGCGGTCCAGTCGGGATTCACTCGGCTCCACGTGAATCTTGTTGACGGGCGGGACTTCGACCGTGGCATCTCGGCCAAACACGACCAAGGCGACACGATCCGGATTCGCGAGGTTGTGCTCGGCGGTCTCCGCAAAATAGGCCACAGCCGGATCGGTCGAAGGGATCGAATCACTGACATCGAGCGCGAAAACGACGGTCCGCGGATTCGCAGAGGTCACGGCATGAGAGCTGGTCAGCACCGAGACCAGCAATCCGATCAGCATCAGGCGCACCCACAGCGCGACCATGCGGCGCTGCGGCGGCGTGCGGAAAGGATTGGCCATGGGAGGTTCTCGAAATCAACGGCGATATGCGCTATTTATCTTCGTCTCGTTTGCGTTTCATTGCCAACAATCTTTCGGTTGTCGATGTTGGCGACTCGCCCTGTCCCGGCGTTGGAGGCGCGGGCCGATCGGTTTTTGGTGTTGTGGTGGACGGTGTCGAAGAGGTGGATCGCGGCGGTAGGGAACTGGACTGCGGTGGCAGCGGACGTTCTTCGCGTTTCGATTTCAGCGCGGCACTGATCGTTTGCTTGGTCTGCAGCAGTGTTCCCATCGTCGCCGTGGCGGGAGCTCGGCGTTGCAGTGTCAGTGTCTTCCAGATGCCGACGACGTCGATTTGCACGCGACGCAGCGCCACATCCAGCGGGATCAGGATTGCCAGCGCGATCAGGAACCAATCGAAGATCGGTTGCGAGCTGCGCTTCGGGACGCGATTGGTCGTGTAGATGGCATCTTTTGTGGGGTCGCCCGTGAGGACTCGGCCACCGGTTCGATCGGCGATTTCCTGAAGCTGCTGTCGGTTCGAGCGGAAGCGCAGGTATTCGGGCGAGTACGAAACGATGAACCCGCCAAAGGCCAGGTCCTTACGGTCGCCACCTGTTCCCTGAGCAATCGCGTGATAGCGCCCATGCCCCCACAGCGGGACCGTCCCCTGATAGCGACGCGGTCCGACTTGTTTGAGCGTGACATTCTCAGACTTCTGATTCGGGCCGGAGAGTTTGGCGTGCAGTTCCAGAAACTGTTCTTCGGGATGGAAGTCTTCGACGACGATGACTGCTTCGCCACCGGACGTGTGCGTCGACATCCGCAGATGACCGTCTTTTTTGACGCGGCTGATGTCGGTCATCAACTGTTTGACGAACGGCTGGAAGCGATCCCAGTTCTGCCAGTTTGCACCCCAGTTCGTACTGAAGTCGGAGGTGAACGCGGCCGACTTCCCCAGGCCGTGCTGCCAGACTGATAACACCGGGTCGAGTGCATCGGAGTCTTCGGCGTCGGGTGGACCGTTCAGGATCTGCATCGCCGGATGCCCCTTGGCGGTCGTGATGACGTAGCCCTTCAGTTCCGGCATCCCTTCCAATCCCTTGATGACCGGTGAGGGGAAGCCGATCGACGGGACGAAGGTTTTGTTCTGCAGCAGACTGCGTTTCAGCGTCTTCGATTCCTTGATGAAGATCGCGGGCAACTGATTGGGATCTTCGGGGAAGTAGTAGCGGCCACCGGTCACTTCGGCGACACCCTGCATCTTGGAGATATCCAGTCCCCCGTGCGGGAAGATGGCGACCATCGAGACGCTGATCTGATTATCGAGGAAATCCTGAATCAGCTTCGGCGTGGGCGGAGCCGGGTCCCCGTCGGAGATGATGATCATATGCCGGGTGGCCGCGTCGCTCTTCTTGAGCCCGTTCAGGCCAAGCTGCATCGTGTTCTGGAAGCTGGGCATGTCGCCGATCGACGCCCCGTTGATCAGCGGCACCAGTTCTTCGTACTTGGCGGCCGGGGTGAGCTGAAACAGCCAGTCTTCGCCCTTTTCGGTGTAGGCCAGCACGCCGACTTCATCCTGAGCCCCCAGCACCTTGATCGCCTGCTTGGTGATGCGCTTCCCCCAGGTGTTTCCTTCAGGGAATTCGCAGGTGTGCAGAATGATCGCGAGGGCCCCCTTGGGGAGCACCTTCTTTTGCGAGATATCCATCGAGACCGGCAGGATCTCTTCGATCACGGTGCGATGATAGCCGCCGGGCCCAAAGCTTTGTGGACCGCCCGTCATCAGGAAACCGGCCCCCAGATTGTAGACGGCGTCTCGCACGGCCTGCAGTTGCTGCGCGTCGAATTCGTCGTGCGGGACGTTGCAGAAGATGATCGCATCATAGGGCATCAGCGACGTCGCATCGCGCGGCATGTCGGACCCGTTGATCACTTCGACGGCGCGTTCCCCTTCGCGAATCGCTTTCTCCAACCGATCCCAATCGCGTTTGTCGCCCACCGTATCCTTCACGAGCAACACCTTGCCTTCACCTTCGACGAAGATGTAGTTCAGCACGGTGTTGTTCTGAGTCAGACTGTCTTCGGCCTTCGGGACTTCGATCGTCGCGGTGTATTCGTAGTAGCCGGCCGATCGGAGGGTGAGCGGCACGGTGAAGCGGTTCTTGCCCGCTTTGTACTTCACCTGCGTTTGCGCGATGACGTTGCCGTTCTCACGCAGGACCAGGTTTCCTTCGCCGTCACTTAACGAAGACAACACCATCGCCGCTTCGTACGTTTCGCCCAGCTTCACGGCGGAAGGGAGATCGAGGCGTTCCAGCCAGACTTCGTTGTTATAGGTGTAGTCGATCGGCAGGACATCGACCGCCACGCCGCGGGCTTTGAGATCCGCGAGCGTTCGCGACAGGCTTCCTTCCGTCTGGACGCCGTCGCTGATCAACACGATGCGCCCCTGGACCTCTTCCTTGATGACAGCCGACGACATCGACAGGGCTTGCTCGAGATTTGTCGCGCCGCGATCGATCTGCGAGTTCAACGCTTCCAGCGGAAAGTTCTTGGTCGGGGGTAATTCCACGGCGGGCGATTTGCCGAAGATGATCAGACTCTGCTCGTCTTTGTTTCCCTTGGGACGCTGGTTCTGGACAGTCTCGGTGATGTACTTGATCGCGTCGTCAGGGCTATAGATCGAGTCGCTGACATCGAGTGCGAACACGACTGCCAGGGTGTCGTTGGTTCGCACAGCGCGGGGTTCGGCCAGCACCATGGCGAACAGGCCGAGTAACAGCATGCGGACGAACACGGCGACTTGAGCACGGCCTTTGGGCAGACCGCCATAGCCGGCGATATGCATCCACCAGAACCACGGGGCGAGCAAGGCCAGTCCTAGCATGATCGGGCGGACGAACATCAACGTGTGGCTGTATTCCAGCCATAGGCAGCCGCCGATGAAGAGGACCGCGAACACAATCAACGGAATCGCATCGGGCCAGCGCGGTGGCTTGCGCGGCGCGGGTAGGAAACTCGCGAAGAACCGGCCCAGGCGACGCAGGTGCCTCATCAAATCCTCGCCGGCGAAGTGAATTGCATCACAGTTCTAGTTCCACAATCCGGCGATTGCCGGTGTCGCACACGTACAGTCGGCCCCGACTATCAATGGCCAAACCCCAGGGGGTCATGAATTCGGCGGATCCTGGCCCCGGCTTGCCGTATCTGCCCAGCAGCTTACCCGAACGATCATACTTCGACACGCGGCCTGCCCCGTATTCCACAACGTACAAATCCCCGGTTTGGCTCATCGCAATATCGTACGGATAGTACAGATCAGATATTTTGTCTGAAGTTCCCAGGATTGCAACCAGCTTCCCCGCTTCATCGAAGACCTGGATGCGATTATTGAAGGCATCGACGATGTAGATTCGGCCGTCAAACCAGGCCGCTCCACTGGGCCGCTGGAACTGACCGTCTTCGGTTCCATAGGCTCCGATCTGACTGATGTAGGTCCCATCAGGCTTAAACTTCTGAGCCCGATCGTTGAAGTTGCCATATTCGCAGACGTACAGATTCTCTTTGTCATCCTGCACAACACAGACGGGATAGATGAATTCGCCCGGTCCGGTTCCCAGCTTGCCGAACATGCCGACGACTTCCCCGTCGTGATTGAAGAAGACGACGCGATGATAATGCGTGTCGGCGACGGCGATGCGACCATCCTTGAGGACGCAGACCCCTTCTGGCTTGCCCACCGAATAGTCCGGCATCCACCACTGACGCTGCAGCTTGCCGGTGGAATCGAACACGAGGATCCGGCCGGCATTGTCGAGGACCAGGTATTCTCCATCCGGCGAGACGGTCATGCCGCGTGGGGCGGGGACTCGCAGGCCCTCGGGGGGCATCGACCAGTACGATTCGCTTTTCACGGACAGCGTCGGTTCGTACCCCAAATCGCAACCGGGCAAGATCAGGGCGAGCAACAGCAGCAAGACTTTCAACAAGACCTGATCGCCAGCGCGAAGACGACGACCCGCAGGCCGATGAATAAACGTCCGACGCGATCCGTCCTGCAGATGTACCAAGTCGACCTCTTCGCTCGACCCGGCAAACCGAGCGGCCTCGACCTTTGCCGGGCCGCTTTGATCAAGACAGATCGACAATCGTTCGGGCCGAATACAGGGACTCGTTTCCATCGAGTTCTGCTGTCGCGCGGGAATCCAACGTGGCCCATCGTCATCCGCCAGCCAGTTGCACGGCCCCAGCATCAAGGCCAGTTCGACGGAGGCAGGCTGTTCGTAAAGATCCTGCACATCACCGGCATAACTGATTTTGCCCTCGGTCAAACAGAGGACGTGATCGGCTTCTCGCAAGACGACCTCGGGCGAATGCGTGGCAAACACGAGCGAAGTTTGATGAGCCGCGCAATGCTCACGAATCGCATCCCAATAGTCACCGAATCGCGCGGGATCGACGTGGGCCAGCGGTTCGTCCATCACGAGGACGCTGGCTCCGCTCGCCAAGGCTCGGGCGACGCTCAGCCGTGATCGTTCACCGAGTGACAACGAACCCGGCCGGGCGTCTGCGAGTCGTGTCAAATCAAACGCGGACAGGAGTTGATCGATTTGGGACGCAGTGTTGGGGGTGTTGCTGACCGTCGAAAGATGATCGCGAACGGAGAGATGCGGCCACAGGCCGTAAGTTGGCGGCGACCAATAGATCGGCAGGCCGGTTGCCAAGCCGTGGAAGTCAATGTGGCCTCGATCGGGTCGTTCGAAGTTCACCAGCAGATTCAATAACGATGTCTTGCCCGCGCCGGACTGTCCGATGATCGCGGTCACACCGTGCGCGATCTGCAGCGTGACGCCGTCCAGTCGAGGCGACTGTCGTCCCGTGAGGGAAACATCGTTCAGGGTCCACAGCGATTTCATCAACCGACCTTTTCAGTCATTCCACGCCGACCGGAAAACAATCCGATCGCAGTTCGGTTCACCAGTAACAACAGAAGGACGCAGACGAGGGGAGTGCCGAAGAAGAGCAATGCTTCCGCAGACAGTGCGGCCGAACGGCCGAAGTGCATGAAATTGTAGAGCCGAACCAAACCAGAAGCCATGCCCGTCGGGGCCAACAAGTACGCGGTGGGCAAATCGCAATAGGCCCAATAGCAAACCAGACTCGCCGCCAGGAACTGCGGCTGATCCCGCAGTTGCCAGATTAACGAGGATGCCTGCCGCGACGGCTTTCCATTCGCCTGTTGGATCAGCATCGCGGTGTGAATCGCACTGTTGTTGCGCAAGGCCGTTAACCAGAGTCGCAAGATCACCGCACGCGGCAACAGCCACAGCACGAGTGCCAAGACCCAGGGAACCGGTGTGTCGTACAGTGAATGCAACCATGACGTCTGAAACGCGGCTACACATCCCAACGACAGTAGCAGCGAACCGAACAGCCCCGGCAAACCCAAGGCCGCCATTGTGCGAAGACGACTGCTGATCGCCCACACCGTCAGCCCCGCGCTGACCGCGATCGCTCCTGCGATTGCGATTTCTTTGATCAGCCCCGCCAGTTGAGATCGCTGCTTCACCAGCATCGCCAATCCCTCGACCGTGCGCCAGCCGATGAACCCCAACGGAACCAGACATCCCGCGATCAAAAACGCGATCACGCAAGTCATCCCCAGCCAGTAAACGCGACGGTTGGCTCGTTCATTCACGAACTCCAATCGCGAGTCATCGTCACTCGTCTGACTTCGTTGCGCGATCAGCCAGCAGAAGACTCCGATCAGGACCGGCAACTGCCAGGCCAAAGGCCACAGCGCCTGCCGCAACATCTCGCCCTGCTCCAGACCCAGTCGTTGGGCGGTGACAAACCAGTCGGTCCAGCTCAGTGTTTGCAGCAATGCGGCCAGTTCAAACTCCTGAAACGCGACGACGCTCATCAGGGCCAGGGCGGGCAGGACGCGCATGATCGGCCCCTGCCAGTAACACTTTGCCAGCTCGATCCACTCTCGCCGAAAGCCGCGATGCCGCACGAGCAGCCTGCGACAATGAATCGCGAAGGAATCGACCGCCGAGGGGGGTGCCGCCAGCAGTGCGATCGCCCCGACGGGAACGCTGCGCACAAACAGCAGGCCGCTGCACAAGGCTTCCGCCCACTTGGGATATGCCAGGGCTAGGTCGCGGAAGGCATAACCGACCAGCAACTCCGGGAAGCAGAACGGAATCAGTAGTGCAATCAGGAACCACCAACGAGATCCCAGCGACACCTCATGAAATGATCGCTCGATCCAACGGCAAACCGGCCACGCCAACAGACACAGCACGACGGTCCGCACCAGCGTCCACCAGCAGGTGGCGGTCAGACTCATCGGGTGACTCCGCGGATGGCTCGTGCGTTCATTTCAAGTACTCGGACTTCAGCCATTCCAGACAGGCTCGACGAGCCGGCAGCAACGGACGCAGGTCGTAACCGTCGTCAGCCCACTCTTTCATCTTGTTGACATCCGGCGGCAGTTGACTCGCGTCGACCGGACCGAGCGGAACCTGACGCGACTTGGAACGGGCGAGGGCTAGCTCGGAATCGGCAGACGCGAGAAAGTCGACAAACCTGCGCGCGGCCTCCAGACGCCTGGTTCCACGAATGATCGCGGCGGTGTTCGGGATGCAGATTGTCTTCGTGCCGTCAGCATCGGTGAACCCGAGCGCGGGGCCCTCGTCTGCGGGCTTGTTGACCGCGTCGAGAGCCGATGTCGTGACTTCTTCAGAGTCGATGCGGACGCGCACGGGGATCATGTCGACCGGCAGATGCTCATCGATCGCGACGTAAACATCATCGGTATCCGTGAGCCCAATGCCGCAAGTTCCGCCGGCGACAACGTCCTTCACCGGGCCATTGCCGTTCACTTCGCGAATGCCGCGCAGTCGCAATTCATAATGCCAGGCCTTGAGGCGGTCTGGCCCCCATGCGTCCCAAAGAACGGTATAGTGAGTGAGTGTCGTGCCAAACAGCGGCTTGGCGATCGCGGCGCGAGATGAGTCTAACGCGACCGCGCTTTGAATCGACTTCTGGTCTGTCGACATCTGTGCGGTGTTCACGATGATGACTCGCAGTCGTGCTCCGAAGCCGACCCAGTACCCTTGAGGATCGCGGTACTTCTCGGGAAGCCGCTCCCACGCTGTCCCCCGGTACGGTTCGAGCAGATTCTGCTGCTGCAGGTCAAGCGTCCCGAGCATCTCGTTATTCCAGAAGACATCGCAGCGCGGGTGCCGACGTTCCTGGACGATCAGGTTGATCAGGCCCAGCGATTTGGTTGCTTCGGTGTCGTAGCGGACATCGAGATGAATGCCGGTCTGCCGCTCGAATTCGCGGATGATTTCGTCGGCGTAAACCTGATCATGAGCACAGTACACAACCAGTGAATCGGATTGATTGCCGGATCGCGGCCAGAGCCAGAGCCCGGCCAGAATCAAAGCTGCCACGACCGGCAGCAGCACCCACGGACCGCTTGATGAACGCGAAGATCCCAATCCACTATCCTGTCTATCGAGTTTGCGACTTCGCCTAGTCATTCCCGTGCGGGCGGGAATGACATACGGAGCAATGAATGACGTGAGCCAGGCAACAGACCGCTAATCTACTCCGTCGGTCTCGATAAAAAAACGCGCCCGCAATGATTGCGGGCGCGTGCTGAACGTCAGTCGACTCGATTCGGATCATTTCGGCTTGTTGGCTTCTTTGGCTTTTTCCAACGCATCGAAATAGCCCTTGATGCCGTCGTGATAGCCAGGCGGAATCTGTTCGGTGTTGAGCGCTTCCATCGCCCCCTGTTTGACTGTCTGCACGAGAGCTTTGTAGTCGCGAACGACTTCGCCCTTTTCCGCTTCGCCCTTTTGCTGCATCGACAACAGCATCTTGCCGGCGACGACGGCGGACTTGGATTGTTCGGCCTTGAAGCCGGTTTCTACGGAATCGTCTTCAGGAGCTTCACCCCCTTTGCCGAATCCGCGTTGACCCATCCCTTCGCCTTCTTTTTCTTCTTCGCTACCTTCGCCCGATTCGGCGAGGATCTTGGCGTAGAGCGATTCGTAGTCGGCCAGCGTCTTGCAGTCGCCTGCTTTTTCGCCGTCCAGCTTTTCGCCTTCGTTCACTTTCTTCGCCTGCTGGATCGTCTTGAGAGCCTGTTCCAGCTCTTTCAGGTCTTTCACCGCTTGTTCGAGTTCCTTCAACTCGGCTTGCGACAACTCCAGCGACTGCATCGCCGATTCCAGTGCTTCCTGAGACAAATCGCTTTGCTCAGACAACTGCAATTGATCCATGGCCCGATCGAGAGCCGATGCCAATTCTTCGTTGTGTAGTTTGTCATGAGCCAGATCTTTCAGGTCTTCCAGGCCTTCCTTCAGTTGCTGCATCAATTCGGCTCGTTTGACGGGGTCTTTCGTCTGAGCCAGCTTCTGCAGCGCCTGCTTCAGATCCTGCATCTCTTTCTGGATGCCGCCGGCACTTCCCTGCTGCAGCTCCTGTTGCCACTTCTCCAGTTTTTCCTCGTTGTTCGAACCGAACTGCTGATCGCCGGTCGTCGATTCGCTCATCAGGTCCTTCAGTCGCTCGGCACTCAGCTGCCGCCACAACTTGCCGATGTCCTTTTGTTCGGACATCAGGGCCTTCAGGTTCTCGTCCTTCTTCGTGGGCTGCATCTTGTTGAAGGCCAGTTTCAATTCTTCGATCTTGTCGTCGGTCGGATTGCTTTCGTCGTGCTCTTCGATCTTGCGTTGGACTTCAGCCAGCCGCACTTCGGTCGCGTGCTTGGCTTCGGCCAGACGTTCGTGACGTTTGTTGATGAGGTTGGCTTTGGCCACTTTGCCGAACGGATCCAGCTGAGGCACAAACAGGACGCCTACGGCGATCAGGCAAGGCAACCAGATCGCGTGCCAGAACCGTTGATGCCATTTGAAGGGGACGACTCGCTCGGGCGACACACCGGCCGCTTTGGCTTCGGCCGATCGCAAGACCAGCGGTTGGTACTCACCGGCAGATGTGTCGAGCAGCGACAGCGTCAGATAGAGATCTTTGGCTCCGGTCGATTGATCGACAAGTCGAGCGGCATCGGGTAGCGTCGGCTTGCGATGCAGAACCAAAGCAAATAACACAGCCAGGATCGGCATGGCCGCTAAAGCAAGCCAAGTCGCATCACTTGTCGCGGCCAGGAAACCGGGGGTCAAGCCGGTTAGACGAGCGACCAGCAGCGTGATCGCGAACGCCGAACACAGAATCAGGAAGGCGATATAGAAACTGCGTCCCACCGCCGCCAATCGCATGCGTTGGATGACACCGACCAGCAGTTTATAGGCTTTGGATGATTCAGACATGACAGCCTCGTAGACGTTTTGTCTTTGGATCGACCGAAATCAGCTTACCCTTCGGTTATTTTCACAGCAAGCGGATTCTTTTGTTTGCCCGGGTTAGCGGGATTTGGGTTCAGACCGCTGGATGTCGTATTGGGCCTATTTCGATGGGACGAATGGGACCTAGGGGACTGATGGGACGAAGTGAAGCGTACTTGACCGTAAACAACGGCTGAATTGGCACTTCGGATCAGTGCAAATTGCTGTTCGCAGCTAATCGCTGATAATTTTCGCACCGTTCCAATAGCCAAACTCCCATGCCCAGTCGTTGGCCTGATTGACCAAGTCCAGTTTCAATTCCTGCCCGGCGAATTTGGAGAGGTCGATCGTCAGGGTTCGCCAGCCGTTCGGGCAGGTCTCTTTGGAGATCATCTCGTCGGCCATCCGCTGGCCGTTGCCGCGGACGACCAGACGCCAGTCGCCGCGCGGGTCGTGCGACACATCCAGGATCAGCCTGGTCTTCTTATCGGCGGGGGGCGTCAACTTCATCGATAGCGCACACGCCTTGTCCCGGCTGATGGGGTGAGTCCGCAGCACGTTGTCGCGGCCGCGGTATTCTGGCAGCAGGCCGATTCCCAATTCGCCCGATTCACTGGTCGTGAACCCGGGCAGCACTTCCGCGATGATCGAGGGGTACTCGGCCGCGTTTGTTGATTCGCGTGGGGCGACTTGGGTCACCCCTGGTAGCTGACGGGCTGTCGGGTCGCTCGGATGTTTGTCGAGCGTGATGAAGGCGAACAGGTCGATGATCTCCTGTTGAGACAACTGCTTCTCGAGTTGTTCGGGCATCAACGAAATCTCGCTGACGTTGAACTCGTCGATGTCCGAGCGAGCGATCACTTCCTGCTTGCCCCCCTGCACCTTTAAGACGATCCGTTGTGGACTGTCTTCGGCGAGCAGCCCGTTGAGGACTCGTCCGCCATTCGTGATCACTGTGTATGAGCGGTACCCGGCTCCGATCACGAGGCTGGGATCGAAGACGTTGGACAGGAGTTGCGTGAAGTCATTGCGGCCGTTGCGAGTGATGTCCGGGCCGACTTCGGCTCCTTCGCCATAGATCTTGTGACACTGAGCGCAGACCTTTTTGAACGCCCGTTCACCGGCGGCCTCATCTCCGGGACTCTTGCGGATCAGCGACTTCATCTCGGCAATGTACTGCTCGCGATTTGGATCGCGTCCTTCTCGCACCTGCCCCCAGTTCGCGGCGAGCAGCTTCGTCAGCTGCTCATCTTTCAGGTCTTTGAGTCGCCGGGCCTGATTCAGATTGATCGCTGTCGCGGGGATCTTCTTCTCGCCCACTGCGGCAAGCAACTGCTTGGCCCAAGCGGCGCGTTGGGTTAGCAGTTCGATGGCTCGCGGCTGCAGGTCGGCCGCCAGTTGCGGGTAGTTGGCCAGGACGATCATCGCGACGCGCGGATCGTCAAGTTGCCCGAGAGCCGCCAGGACCTTACCTTGAAACTCAGGAGCGGCGTTGGATTTGAGCACCGCATTGACCGTTTCATACAGTTCCTCGTCCTTCACCGCGACGAGCGCTCCCAACGCCTTCAAGCGTTGATCGGCGGGAATGTCGGTCGCACTGAACGCGTGTCGCACGTAAGGAAGCCCGCGTGGATCACCCCAGGAGACGGCCAGCATCGCCGCGTCATGCCCCAGCGGATGCTTCGCGTCTTTGCTGAGCAACGGCGTCAGCGGTTCAAACATCGCCATCTTGAGTTGATCGAGCTTTTCGCCCTTCAGCTCGCCCGTTTGAACCTTCGTGGCCAAGACGGCGAGAACATCACGTCCGACTTCTGGGTGATCGTCTCGCAGTAGCGTGAACAGTGCTGCAACAGGCTTCGC
>CBIHQO010000119.1:0-11625 GCA_966211735.1 uncultured Schlesneria sp. | reverse complement strand
GGGCTGGGGTTCTCGCCACGCAGGTGGAGGGCTATTTCATGAAGAAGTCTGACGGACCCTTGTGGACATAGTAGGGATACTGAACCATTGCTGGCGGCATATCGTTTGACGGATAGACCATGTTTTGCGGCCAGTTGAATCGGTATGTCTGGTAGTGCTGAGGACAACCGCCAGGTCCGCAGCCAGCATTGCAACCGCAGTGGGGGCAACCGGTGGGTGGACAACCGCGTCCGTATTCGCAGGCGGGGCATCCGCCCGCCGATCCTGTGCTACCATCAGATCCGGCTCGATAAGTTCGATCGCGGTCTGTGTAGTAACCCTGGGGACCCGCATAGTAGCCCCCCTCGTAGCCAAAGTTATTGTCGTGGGTTCTGTTAAACACGCGGAAATCATGACCGCCGTGACCGGTATACGATGGATGCTGCTGTTCGGCATAGCCAGGAGCGGATCCGATAATCGGGCCGTCCGCATCAGCGGGATAGGCGACGGCTGGGCTGGTGGTGGGAGACTGTCCGCGGACCAAAGGTCTTGACTGTCCGCAGCCGACCAGTGCTGTGGCGGCCAGCAGAACGGTCAATCCCCAGCTTGCTTTGATACTCATGAAACTTCCCCTGAGAACTGTTCGGCCGAAAGAACGGCGGACGGCAACTCGGCTATTCCGATCGCTTGCCGTCTCTTATCGGCGGTTTCACCGTCAAAACAAGAATATTCCGCATCTCAATTACAATCCTCCCGCAGGGAACAACTATCGGTTCTTGCAGAATTTGCCCAATCGGATTAACTTACCAACGGTCGTGGGCGACCCAGGCGGTAATCTACGCGAGAGAACCGCCTCAATTGAATGCGATGCGTCCATCAAGGGAGTGTGGGAGTGTTTGTCGCAGCGTCATCACGTTGTTTTGAAGATCTCAGCCTGGCAGAGGCATGCACACAGATCTCGGATCTTGGTTACGACAAGATCGAAATCTGGATGGACGAAAAGACGGAACATATGAAGCCGTCATATGTTGCGGCTAGCCCGGAACGCTTCTTTACGCAGTTCCGCGAGTGGACTCGCCTAACGCCCATTGCGATCTGCGTGGAGGACGATGTCCCCGCAGCGACCTTCGAGGCACTTTGCCGTTTGGCAAAGATGCAGAAAATCACTCAAATCACGATTCCCGCGGCACCACTGGGAACACCATTTAACGAGGAAATCGACCGCCTCCGCAGCCGATTGGCAGCGGCCAATTTTTCCGGAATTCGAGTTTCGCTCAAGACGAAGGCTGGATACCTGACGGAAGACCCACAGACTGCAGTGGAGCTTTGCCAAGCTGTCCCCGGGTTGGGTCTGACATTGGATCCCAGCTACTACATGACCGGACGTTACGCCAACCAGTCGCATGACCAGGTCTATCCGTACGTCTATCACACGCACTTGCGTGATACGTCACCGACCGAAATTCAAGTGTCGGTAGGACTGGGCGAAGTCGATTACAGCCGCATCATCAGTCAACTGCGTCGCTACAACTATACGCGAGCACTGTCAGTCGAGATTCTTCCTTCGCTGTTGAAGGACCAGGATCGGGCGCTGGAGCTACGCAAAATCCGAATGCTGCTTGAGACTTTGCTGTAAGCGAGCGGGAAGCTAAATAGCCGTGCGCGATTCTGCTCAGTGAGATCATGAGCGGGGTGCCACGGCGTCGAACTTCTCTACGTTGAGTCCGTGGCGCGCGAACTCAATTCAAAACCACCATCGTCGCGCGCTGTCGCTTAGCGGATTCGACTGTTTTTTCGCAGTGCTTGAGCCTTGCCGACTGGCCGTCGCGTGATTTCCTGCCAGTGGCGGATATCAATTTCATAGGGCCCACTGGGGCGATCGAATCCGCCATATTCGGCAAGATACTTCTCTAGGCGGCCCAGCTTTTGAGCCGGTGTTAATTCGCCAGGATGGTCGCTGCCTGGTGCTCGGCCCCAGATGATAGTGGACCCGCTTTTCGACTGGAGCTGAATCTGCAAATCGGATGGCTCCGCTCCCGCCGCTACTCGAGGTAGCTCGATTGCTTCGAGATCGAGGTGAGACCACGAAGGGGCGAGCAATTCTGCGATGCGGCCCGCGCCGATCAATCCCGCCTGGTTGATCCGACCGCCGTCTCGTGAGAGGTTTCCAGCGCCGACCATGCGAATTGTCGGGAAGCGCGAAACATCTGCGACCGTGAAGTCTTCGCTGGGCAACACAAAACCGAAGGCGTCGATGGGGATTCGCCCCCCCTTCACTTGCACCATCGCCACTGGGCGTCGAAATTCGAGTTCGATGACCACTTCTGCCGGAAACGACTGGCGCACTGAGATCACGCGTGCCACCCAGGGGTGACTCGCGAAAGCGTCGCCGACCGTTTTGCAAAGCTTGGGGTCCAGTAACGACAACTCGTGTGGCAACTCACTTTGCCGACGCACCTGTTCAATCAGGTCGATGGGAACAGGGCGTTCGATGGCGGGCTTGAGCTGAATCTTCGAGGTTTCAAGCCGATATTCCGCACGTGATGCCAGATTGGGAATATGCGGAATGAGATACGGGATGAAGACGCTAAGACCAACGAGGCAGGCAAACTTTGCTAAACGCACTGGCCGGAAAAATCGAGCGGCAAATGGAGGCGGCTTAGCCGCGCCACTCTCGTCTTTGAGTGATGAAGGGTGAGACATCAAAGATTCTTGCCGAAGAGCGATCGAAATGGATCGACTTGCGGCGAGCACTCACCGCCAATAGATCTTCAATCGACCATTCGCCCTTCGGCAATTCATGCCGAATCAACCGCCTCACCTAATTGTCGTTCGCAGCGCGTCGAACAGAAGTTCTCGGCAAGATGTGAGGATGAGGCAATTCCTTCCGCAAGCACGATTCAATCGAGCGTTCGCAAAGCTCACCGAATTCAATGCCCATGCGAGCAGCGGCCTTGGGAACAAGGCTATGGCTGGTGTAACCGGGAATCGTATTCACCTCGAGAAGCCACGGATTGAGTTGCTCATCGACGCGCAGGTCGACTCGGACCATGCCGCGGGTCCCCAGCGCGCGACAGGCGTTCTTCGCTACATCCGCAATGCGATCCAGGACGTGTGCGGGAAACGGCGAATCAAACAGATACCGCGTGTTATCATCTTCGTATTTGGCCTGCCAATCGAAGAACTCGCGGTCTGTCTCGATCAGAATTGGCGGCAGAACCAAGTCATCCAGCAATCCAACAGTCCACTCGGTTCCGATGATCGCTCGTTCAACGACAGCAAAGCCATCGTAGTGGAAGCAATGCTTGAGGGCTGCGGAAACGGCGTCCTGGGACTTGACGATCGTGATCCCCAAGCTCGAACCCTGGCAATCCGGTTTGATCACCAGTGGGTAGCCGATCTCGCGGGTGATGCGTTCAATCCGCGACAAATCGTCCGTGTAGTGCAACAGCGAATACTCGGGTGTGGGAACGCCAAACTGCAGGAATCGCTCCTTGGCGGCCGACTTGCTGAACGCGAGTCGTGACGCAGTGGCGTCGCTTCCCGTGTAGGGAATGCCAGCATCCTCCAGGATACGTTGAACCTGACCGTCCTCACCAAACTGACCGTGCAAAGCCAGGAAAACCACGTCGAATTGGCGCCAATCGACCCCTTTCACATCCACAAATGAGGGATCCAGATGCAGTGCGAAATGGCCTCTCGCGGAAAGAGCTTGCTGAACGGCGGCACCGCTCTGCAGGCTGATTTCGCGCTCATCGGAATCGCCGCCAGCTAAGACCGCAATACGCCAGGGATTTCTTGCATCAGCCATTTCAACGTCCTTCTCTACTGCGGGAGATCTTGGTGGCCGCAAGGTCTCGTGTCCGCTGACTATGTCAGGTTGGAAACGGAAGTTACTCGAAGATTTTCATCGGGGGATCCCGGCGAATTTTATCGAGGAATCTCTCGATCGCGGCATGACCGGTCGCTGTTTGTCGCACGACTACAGACGACGTGGAATTGAATGATCGAATCGACGCAGCTGCCTGTTTGCGATCCCAGGACGCGGGCATGACGGTCGATTTGATCCGTTCAATCAGCGGCACCAGATCCGGGGTCTCATCATCATTGGCGTTCTTCACCAGATCCGCCACGTGATAAGTCTTGATGATGAAATCCTCTGGCAGCGGCACCAGTTTTTCAGCGGCGGCAATGAGTACCACTTCTTGCCTGACGGTGTACTCAAGCTTCAGTGGCTCGATCACCTGATCCAGGATTGATGCAATCGCCTCATCTTTGACTTTGATATCGATGGGGACTTCCATCCCCGCCAGAATTTCCCGACTGCTGTCTGGATCAATCGCGAAACTGACGCCCGCTCGCTTGGAGATCTCGCGCAGAACGTCTTTGCGCGGTTGGTGCATCAGGCTCAAGTCGATCTTTTGATCCAGCTTCTTGATGACCCCATCGGTCGCACTACCGACCGATTTCGCAGGAATCAATTCGTCACTGGACCCCAGTCGATCCGTCAGTTTCATCGTGAATTCGAATCGACGCCCGTCTGCATGGTCGATCGAAAGACCCGCATTGCCGCCTGTCGTCTGCAATTTCGGTTCGCCAAGTACTGTCTCGCGACCTTGCTCATCGACTTCGATCAGCTTGACTTGAACCAGATAATGCCTGGCCTTCCTCACTGCTGGCATGGCGTCGGCCGTGGTCTTCAGACGCGGCGGCGCAGCGACAGGTTCATCAGCACCGAGCGCGGCTGCCAGTAACAGGCAAGCTCCGTGCATAGCCGACAATAACATCCCATCTCCTCCATGAGTTGAGACGAATCTAAATTCGTATCTGCGATTTTCATCCGTGAAACGCGAGTGCTGCGTCGGAACTTACCAAATCTTGACTTCGGGCTCCAGATGGACTCCGAACTGGTCAGCCACTTTAGATCGGACCAGATCCATCAACCGCAAAACGTCGCTGGATGAGGCACCGTCATGAGTTACGATGAAATTGGCGTGGCGATCGTTGATTTCAGCTCCACCGATGCGCGTTCCCTTTAGACCCGCCTGCTCGATGAGTTGGCCGGCACGCTGACCGCGTGGGTTCTTGAAGACGCAACCGGCCGTTTGTGAACTGAGCGGCTGGGAGGCTTTCTTCGTGATCCAGATCTTACGGAGACGCTGCAGGATTTCGTCCTGTGCATCGGGTTGCAACTCGAATTCGGCATCCAGAATCAGCAACTCATCGAAGTTGCTTTGGCGGTAGTCAAACAGCAACTCGTCTTCGGTGCGAACCAGCTTCTCACCGCTGGCCGTCAGTACCGTGACCTTGCGCACGTACTGAGAAATCTCGCCATGGCGACCGCCGGCGTTTCCATGCAGGGCACCGCCGATCGTTCCGGGGATCCCCGCCAGGTTCTCAAGTCCCGCCAACCCGGCACGAACTGTTTCGGAGATCACGTGCGAGAGTAAGGCACCGCCGCCGGCGACGGCACGATTTCCATCGATTTGGACTTCCGCAAAGCTGGGGTGGCTTAGCCGCAGCACGGCCCCACTGACCCCCTCGTCGCGCACAATCAGGTTCGATCCGCCACCCAGGACGCGGACGGGAATACCCTGATCGCAGCAGACACGGACGACGCGGACCAGTTCGTCCACGTCGCGCGGTTCAATAAAGTATTGAGCCGGGCCGCCCAATTTCAGCCAGGTATAAGGTGCCAGCGATTCGTCTCGCTTGACGATTTCAGCAAACTGATCGAGTGAACTCATGATTAATCCGGTCAATGTCTCCAGCCCCCATGGCGATTAACACATCGCCGGGTCGCGCCGCATCGTCTACAGTTGTCATGATCTGGTCAAGTGACTCGACAAAACGGGCGGCCCGGCCTGTACTTGCGATCCGCCGAGCCAACTCTTGCGAGACCCGAATTGGCTCGTCGGTTACTTGCTCCCGTGCCGCAAATACAGGCACAATCAAGACTTCGTCTGCGTCACAAAAACTGGCCACAAAATCATCCATCAAGGCGGTCGTGCGTGACACCTGATGGGGCTGAAAAACGCACCAGATCTTGCGGGAACCATAGACTTGCCGAGCCGTTTCCAAAGTCGCGCGGACTGCCGTCGGATGGTGAGCATAATCACCGATCAACACCACGCCATTTCGTTCGCCGATCGTTTCGAACCGGCGTCTGATACCACCGAAGGAACGTAGGGCCGCGATGATGTCTTCTCGTGAAACACCCATCTCGGCGGACAAGGCCACCGCAGCGAGAGCATTCTGAGCATTATGCCTGCCGTGCAGTTGCAGGTTGATCTGTCCCCATGGCTGTTGTCGACTCACGACGCTGAAACGTACACCTGCCGCATCGTCGACGATGTGCTCGCCATACCAGTCGGCGGATGGTTGCGTCCCGAATGTGACTCGTCTGGCGGATGCACCCTGAACAGCTTGCATGGTCGCGGCGGAGTCGCCGTTCACCACCAACACGCCGTCTTGGAGAACTCGACCGGAAAACTGGCGGAAGGCTTCGATCATGGATGCGAGATCGGAGTAAAAGTCGAAGTGATCGGTTTCTACATTCAGGATGGCGGCATGCTTGGGCTGGAAGTCGAGGAAACTATGGTTGAACTCACAGCTCTCTGCCACTAAGAGATCGCTGCGACCTGCGCGGCCGCTTTGTCCGCTGTCGCAGAGTTCCGCGCCAACCAGAACAGCCGGATCACGTCCCGCGACGCTCAGGATCCAACCGACCATGGCGGTTGTGGTGCTTTTTCCATGCGTCCCCGCGATACAGATCCCCGTCCGCGGCTTCATCAGTTCGCCAATCATCTGGCTGTATGACCAACTGGGCATGCCGCGCCGTATGGCTTCCTGGCGTTCTGGATTGGTCGTGAGCACGGCCGGACTATAGATCAGACACTGAGTGTCCGGCGGGAGGTTGCTGGCAGCGTGACCTTGGAAAAACTTCATCCCATGTAGTGCGAGCGACTCGATCGAGGAGTTCGCAGGCTGCAAGTCGGAACCTGAAAGGTGCCAGCCGTAGCCGTCCAGCAGTTCGGCCAGTGCCTTCATGCCAGCACCACAGACCCCCACCAGATGTGCGGATGGCGGATCTGGCTCGCGTTTTGAAGGCATTACTGGTGATCGCCCTTCCATTGGCATTTGTCCTGCCCATTCCGACGTTAGACAACCGCATCCGTCGATGTTGCCACGCTCCTGCGCCCCGCCAACCATGTCTCAGCGAGTAGCAGTGCGATCGCGATCAAGATTGCCCAACGCCAGAGTTTCTGCGACTGCTCTAACTCCTCGACCTGCAACTGCCGTTCGCGTTCTTTGGCGCGGCGAACTTGCTCGGCGGTCTCCACGGCACCCAGTTTGACTCCCAGTGCTTCCAGTTGCTCAATGGGAAGCGGCGCGGTCCGGCTTTCATCGGCCGACAAGTTGATCGCTGCAATGTCATTCCGATCACCTGCTCCCAAGGCATAGAGTCCCGGAATCGAAGTTCCCTCGAACGGTGAATCCGTCGCCACATCCTTGATGATCTTTCCATCCGGAAGGCGTACTTCTCCCTTCGTCGTCGAACCCGCCTGATTGTGCCACGGAATCCCGCTGCCAACAGCAAGATTTTGTGATTGCGAAGTGACGCCGGAGGCCTGCTCCAGCATGCGATACATCAATGGGGGGAATTTTGAAGACCGTGCCAACTGGCTGTCGGCAGGATTCCAGCCTCCTGTGAGCAGCCAGACATGTCCCCGGCCGATCTTGAATTCGACGAACGCTGCGTCCCCGTCATCAAAACGCGCCAGCACCTGTCCAGAATGCGGCGCGGGATCGGTTTGCTCTTTTGCTGGGAGCGAAAATCCGGCCAGATGGCGATGCCTCCAGAATCGAATCCCGGTGAAGTCGCTGAACTGCGATTCGGCGAATGGGGCGAACAAGGGATGCTCGAAATCAATGTCTCCGAGCATCGCATCGCGTTTCACGCCCGCTTCGGTCAATTCCAGATCACCCAGCCCACACTGGTTCAGTGACACCAGGCCGGATTCTTTCGAGCGCGCCGCAACGAGGACAGTTCCCCCTTCCGCCAGGTACGACTTCACGAAGTCTGCTGCATCAGCGTCGGGATCAGCAAGCACCACGAAGGCAGGTCGAGCTGTCTTCGCTGCCGATAACGCATCCTTCCAACCGACGACTTGAATCTTGTAGCGTTGCGACGCGGCATAGACCCCTTCCAGGTAGAAGCGCAAACCCGCGATGTCATCCGCCAGATCGTTACCACAATAGACGACCAGTCGAGACTCTTCCTTGATTGGAGCGATGTAGATCGTGTTATCAAATTCATTGTCGTCCCCCGACAGCACGAGCGCTGTGCCGGCGGCATCCTTCGGTCTCTTCGGAGGCGTCACGACCCGACTCTGTCCTGGTGGAACGTACACCGATTGTTCGACCGAATCTTCGCCCGTCCATTTCAATCGAAACAGGTCCTTCCGCGAGTCGGCAGCGTTACTCACTCGAACTCGCAGGACATCATCTGGCAGATCCAGGTTTCGTTCCACCCATTGCAAGCTGGCATTCGAAGAGGACTTTGGTTGAGCCGTCAAAATTTCCAGTCGAAGGTCACTTGGCCATTCGAAGCTATTCAATCCCTCCAACTTCGATCCCACCTGGAGGTCGCTCGCTAACAGGATCCGCAGCTTCACAGGAATGGATCGGTCGGTTTGAATTTCTTGCAGCGATGATGCCGTACGCACCAGTGCTTCACCGAGCTTGGTTCCACCCCAGGTTGGCTGCAGTTCCGCAAGCCGCGACTTGATCAACTCGCTGCGGGCCG
The DNA here is from genome assembly GCA_966211735.1 of uncultured Schlesneria sp. GTDB lineage: Bacteria > Planctomycetota > Planctomycetia > Planctomycetales > Planctomycetaceae > Schlesneria. Next base: position 2,837 of record CBIHQO010000119.1, on the reverse strand, counting down.
CCGATTCCAGCGGTTTCAACTCCGCAAAGTCGGCGACAGGCGACCAGCGGTCATCAAAGCGAAACAGACCGACGGCGGTCGTCGCTGGCAGTTGCGAAAGGTGATGATTCACTTGCCGAACCAGATCCGGCCAGGCTCCGTCGCGTCGCAAACTAGCGCTCGTGTCGATCAGCACGGCAACCAACTCATCTTCTGATGGCTTTTCCGGTCCGGTGATCGCTGTTCGCCACAGCGGGCGAGAAAACGCCAGGGCCAACAGGCACAATGCCGCGCCGCGGAGCAGCAGCAACAGCCAGTGCTCGATCCGGCTGCGTGAGGTCACTCGCGGCGGAGACGGCGTCAAAAACATCAACGTCGAAAATTCGCGACGACCGCGCGGTGTTCGCCGCCACAAGTGGAACAGGATTGGTCCGGCGACGGCAATCGCGGCGAGAAGATAGAGGGGGGCCAGTGGGGTCATGCGACTCTCTTCACCTTCTCGCGATTCGTGTGCGACTGTTACCGCGAGATTGCATCCGGACGCGAACGACTTCTGGCAGAGCTAGCTCAAGCGGCGAATTCGTTGTGAGTCGATGATAGGTCAGTCCCAACCGCGAGCAGATGGATTCGATCGACTGCAGATGTTGCCCCAACCGCTTCAAGTAATCCGCTCGAATGGTCTGCGGATCGACGTACAACTGCTGCCGCGACTCGAGATCCTCAAACAGTTCTGGGACGTCGTAGTCGAACTGCAGTTCTTCTGGATCTAGGACATGGAACACGATCACTTCCTGTCCGCGAGCGGCAAGTGTCCCCAAGCTGAGTTCGAGCGTTTCCAGCGGTGCCAGCAGATCCGAGACTAAAACTAGCATCCCTCGCTTGTTCAAACGTTCGGCAATCTGTTCCAACGGGGTCGCCAGATGAGTCGACGTTCCTTCGGACGCCCGCTCCAGTGAAACGAGAATCCGCCGCAAATGGCCCACGCGGTAACGCGGTGGCACGAAATCGTCGATTTCGGACGAAAATGTGGCCAACCCCACGGCGTCACGCTGCGAGTTCAGAAAATACGCCATCGTGGCGACGAGCGTACGAGCATACTCGGACTTGGAATAGCCGATCGAGCCAAAATTCATTGACCGGCTCGTGTCGAGCAACAGCAGACAGCGCAGATTGGTTTCGTCTTCGAATCGCTTAATGTAGTACCGGTCGCTGCGAGCAAACAACTTCCAATCCAGATGGCGCAGGTCGTCCCCTTGAGTGTATTGGCGATATTCCGTGAACTCGACTGAGAAGCCATGATAGGGGCTGCGATTCAGCCCCGTCATAAATCCTTCCACGACATGCCGCGCTCGCAGTTCCAGCGACTTCAAATGCATGAGGGTCGTGGGATCCATGAATCCTGCGACCGAATCTGCCTGCGGTGAGCGTTGCTCGGGTGTTGTCATAGTGTTTGATCGGGGATCTGCGGGCTTAGGACTCTTTCACTGTTTCCAGGATTCTCGCGATGATCGATTCCACAGTCATTCCGGCTGCCTCGGCGCGGTAATTGATCAGGATGCGATGACGCAGAACCGGCGCAGCGAGCGCTCGGATGTCTTCCCAGATGACATTCGGGCGTCCAGCGAGGAGAGCCCGGGCTTTGCCACCCAAGGTCAGATACTGAGCCGCTCGTAAACCCGCTCCCCATGAAACCCATTCGTTGATGAAGTCTGGTGTCCCGGCTTGCTTCGGACGCGATGCAGCCGCCAGGCGGACCGCGTATCGAACAACATCTTCCGCGATGGGAACCTGTCGCACCAGTTCATGAATCCGCTGCACGTCTATTCCGCTGAACAACGGCTGAATCGGCTCGGAGGCAGTCGACGTCGTTCGGGCGACCACGGCAACTTCGTCGTCTTCAGGCAAGTAGTCAATCACGACATTGAACATAAACCGATCGAGTTGCGCTTCCGGTAGCGGATACGTTCCTTCCATTTCAATCGGGTTCTGCGTCGCCAGCACGAAAAAGGGTTCATCCAGGGTATATCGAGTGCCTGCGGCGGTGACCTGATGTTCTTGCATCGCTTCGAGGAGCGCCGCTTGAGTTTTCGGCGGTGTCCGGTTGATTTCGTCGGCTAACAGGACATTGGCGAAAATGGGACCTTTCACGAACACCATGCGCCGCTTGCCGCCTTCATCCTGCTCCAGGATCTCGGTCCCTGTAATGTCAGCGGGCATGAGGTCAGGTGTAAATTGAATGCGCTGGAAGTTCAGATGAAAGACCTGGGCGATTGATTTAACAAGTAATGTCTTCGCGAGGCCCGGCGCACCGGTGATCAGGCAGTGGCCGCCAGCAAACAGCGAGATCAACAGTTGCTCGATCGCTTCATTCTGGCCGACGATGGCTTTCGCCAATTCCGCTCGAATCCGTTGACGCCCGGTGCGTACCATCTCCAGCGTTTGCAATTCCGCTTCGTCAGCTTCCGTCTGTGGCGTCACTGTCATGGGCCTGCTTTCTGATGGGGATGGACTTTCCCCAGTATCGAGCGTCTGTTGCTAATGCGTCATCGCATAGAAAATGATGTTGATTCCCAGCGGATAAGCCTTCTTTTCCGAGAACTCACGGAAGTACCACGGATCCTCTCCTTCTCGTTCCCAGCCGTCACCCAGATCTGTGTTGTGACAGATGATGACCATCATGCGTCCCTTGTCATCGAAAATTCCTTTGTAGTGAACTTCCTTCGCGTCAGGACGTTCCCAGGTGATCCCTTGCTCTCGACCATACTGGGCAACGCCGATGCTGGGAACCTGCGGATTTTCTTTCAGGTCATAAACACAGTTAAAGATCGGGTGATCGATGGGCAATTCGACCGGTTCAC
>CBIHQO010000118.1:0-11653 GCA_966211735.1 uncultured Schlesneria sp. | reverse complement strand
CGGCGCGGTGACGCCGCTGCGATCAGGGCGTACGTTCATCCCGAACAGCGGTCGCTCGAACTTGAGCCACCCTGTTTTCGAGATCCGAAAAGCCACTGGCTGGCCGAGGGGCCACCAGCACGAACGCAGAGAGTCGGCGTTCTTGATGCGCGAGCGCTACGACGTCAGTCGCGGGCTGCGATCCGGCTCTTTCCTGAAGCCGTCGTCAGTCGTCATTGGTCCCTCCCGTGGGGTGAGGTCACAAAAAAACGGGCTCACGATTTGGCAGGCACCGCTGACACGCGGTCCTCTGCGAAATCATGAGCCCGTTGGTTACGGTGCCCATCCTTACCGTTCAATCAGTCCCGTCCCGAGACAGGCGGGATTGTGCACTAAGTTGCGTGACTCAAGCTAGACCCTATTTCGATTATTTCGAAGAGAATTACGGAAATTGTTTGTCGTCGATTTGGTGCAGAATCGGATCGCAAGGTACCTGTTCGATTGGGTACTCTTGAAAAAACGGTCTCATCGATGCTTCCCATGATGGCACTTAGCGCGCACCGCAACACACCGGGTGCCTCTGTCCCCGTTCCGATCCGCTCAGTTAGTCACCAAGGGCTGCTGGCTGGCATCTCTCGCCTTTTGACGTGTCTTGCGCAGGACCATCTGGCCTGAATCGCGCGCGATCGTTGTCGTATAAGATCCCATATCCAGACAGTTGTCGTCGGTGTCGAACGGGTTCTCAATCTCCACGCTCGCCTCTTCCATACCGCAAAGTCCCAACGAAACCAGCGCGACCAGAGCCGGAGTCCACCAGCCGATTCGATCGCAAATCGCGATCGGCAGCGTGGTCAGGTAGACCAGAATCAGTTGCTTCAGCATCACGACGTACACGAACGGCAGCGGAGTCTTCAGGATCTTCTCGCAACCCCCTTGCGAATCCACCATCCGGCAGAGTTCACCTTCCAGTAGTCGCACCAGTTCGAAATCGAGTTGCCCGTTCTTGCGATATTTGTGGATCCACGCCGAGATTGCCGCGGAAACTCCGACGGGCGTGTTACTGAAAAACATGCTTTCCTTGCAGACCGACTCCGGCAGAAAACGATCCGCATCTTCGGTATCGAAATTTCCCTGCAACGATCGTCGCAAGGTGATCACGTAACCGGAAACGAGGTCCGCCAACTCGGCACCTCCGTCAGTGTACTCGGTCCCCATTCGCACCAGGTTACGGCTGGAGTTGATCAGTTGTCCCCAGTGGGAACGACCTTCCCAATAGCGGTTATTGGAGGCATTCATCCGGAAAACAATCAGAAACCCCAGCAGCGATCCCAGCACCGCGTGGCTGGTCGGATCAAGTCCGATGAACGACTTCAGGCCGCCGTACCGGACTGTGGTGTACAAGCCCTGAATGACCACCGCAAACATGGTCAGTAACAGGATTCGCCGGGACGCTCGCTGCAGGGCTGTTCCGCGATACGAGAAAACGATCTTTCCCCAGTCAAACCGATCATAATAAATCATCGATCACCCTGCTTCGTACGCTGCAATAGGCAAATGCACAACAGGCGATTGCTCGACGCTCGCCCTCCCTGACGCGTCATGCATGCAATAACTTCCGGCAAACCGAGAGTCAAGTCGGTCTGAGAGAAGGTGGGGACCGGCTGGTGGTACTCGCCGACGCCTGTACTAAATGTAATCTCAACTGCATATCATGATATCTGGGTGGCGAGGGGGAGTGGCCTGAGGGATCAACATGTCGCGGATAACTTGGTTGACGGTCGGTATTTCGGTCGTGCTGATCGCGGCAGTGTCATGGCCCGCTTATCAGATCTTCAGTGCGGCACGCCAGAAAGCGCAACTCAGCGCCAGTCGCGCCAAGCTCAAGCAGATTGGACTGGCGCTCCACAGCTATCACGACAAGTACGATTGCTTCCCGCCTGCCTATACTCTCGGCCCCGATGGCAAGCCGTGGCATAGCTGGCGCGTCTTGCTGCTTCCTTTTCTGGACGAACAAAAACTCTACGATCGCTATCGATTTGATGAGCCCTGGGATGGCCCGCACAATCGAGAACTTCAGGCCGCCCGCCCCGAGGCATATGCCTCACTCTTGCAGCAGTCGTCGCTCAAGACGGTCACTACGTATCTCGGCGTTGTCAGTCGCCGCACGATGTGGCCCGCGCATTTCAGCGTCAAGATTAGCGACGTGACCGACGGCACTTCGAATACAGTGCAACTGCTCCAGAACTTCAGCAGTGACGTGGTCTGGTCCGAACCACGCGAAATGCGCGAGAAGGATGCGTTGGCGCTACTGCGCCCCAAGGAGCCCAATCAGCCATCGAAACCAGCGTCTCCTTCGATTCCCATTTTGCTGGGCGACGGCCATGTGCGGCTCATCTCACCGCAGATCAACCGAGACCTGTTTGTCTCATTGTTGACGCCGAGATACGGTCAGTACGTCGTTGCCGATGGCTGGCCTCGCGAAGAGGGTGCGACTTCCAAGTTGCCTGATACGGTCGATGCCAGCCACTATCCGCACACGCACATCCTGGCAGTTCCTGATTCGCCAGTCATCCCCCACGAAACATCTGTCTATTGCGCCACAGCACAGCTCGCGTGGGATCTGCTTCGCCCCGGCGGTAATCAATCTGTGGTGGTGACGGACGCACCCACGGTTGTCGATGCTCTGAATGCACATCCTTTTCCGCCTGGTGCTCTGTCGAAGGAGGACTACTTCGCAGGAACATCCGGTCTGGATCCTGGTGAATCAGCAAAGCTGTTCGAGGACTTTCGGGAGCGTTTTCCCAATGCTCCCGTCGAAATGCTGGGCAATCCAGGTGATTTGCCTGGTATCCGCATCCTGACCTACCTGCAGAAGTCACTGCCGTTTCCCGATGTGATGGAGCGATATCCGAAGCCATTCCAGTTCAAGCACGGCAACCAATCCACGGACGTGAAATCATTCGGCTGGCCTTCGTCCAACGGCGAGGGAAGCGGGATGCCGGTGCTAAAGGAAACGGTCGAAGTCCGCGACTACACGAGTCGTGACGACTTCATTCTGCTGCTGAAGTCGGATAGCGCCAAACAGGACCAGATCATTCTCGCTCGGATCAAGCCCGCGGCAACGCTGCAAGCAACGTGGGAGGCAGTTGCCGACCGCATTTCCAAGCCGAAAGCAAATCAAGTCGTTCGCGAGTTGCGAGGGATCGATGAACTGCAAATCCCAATCATCTCGTTCGGTGTGACCTCTCCCGTGACAGATCTGATCGGATTGAGATTGCCCACAGCGAAACGACCCGATCGATTCATTGCTGACGCCCGCCAGACGATGCGATTTCGACTCGACGAGTATGGTGCTGAATTGATCGCCGACATGCAGATGATCGTTGGAGAAAATGGTGATGGGGCACTGCATATCGACCCGTTAGAGCCGCGGCACCTCGTCTTCGACGGTCCCTTCTTACTCGCTCTCAAAGAAAAGTCCGCGACCGTTCCGTACTTTCTGGCCTGGATCGGCAATGTGGATCTGATGGAACTAACGAAGTAGTGAGACTGATTCTCGGACCTGCGCGCTTCTCTTCCTGAGCGGGGGACGTAAGTCCCCTGGCCCCTCCTTCAGGCGTGAGCCCTTCTGGTTGCACCGATCTCACTGGACACCGCAGCTCCCGATAATGACAACGAAACGACTCGCCACGCGACCACCGAAAAAGAATTCGCAAAATCCGCGAACTTTTCCTTCGCGAGTGCTGTCTTATAGGGACACGCTGCAAGCTGATTGCGGCAAGATCTGAATCAACCAAGTCATCACGACGTTACGATAGGGTGGTCTGTCGATCATGTGCTACAAACGGCTGATGTCCGAGAGCGAACAAAACCCAGTGGGTCAATTGGCTGAGACGCCAATTCGATTCGCCACGCAATCTGTGTGCTTCGGCGTGCTGCCCAACCGCGGTACGAATCCGAATGGCGCCGGCTTGTTTGGCGAGAATCTCCCGCTGCGCCTGCTCACGTGACATCGGCCCTTAGGCCTCCGCAAGCTCTTAGAAGCCCGGTGTCACACAAGTGACACCGGGCTTTCTTGTTTGGTGGGTTAGGGAATGGGGTTTAGGGATTAGGGAAACGCAGTCCTCTAGCTATCCCCTACACGCTATTCCCTAACCCCTCGCTTCGGGCTGGTAGCTGAGACGGTATAGCGCCTGGCTGAAGACCAGGAGAGAAGGATTCGAGCGCCTTCCAGCCCATTTCGGCGGCACAGCCGCTGAAATAGAGCAGTAGAGCGGAGAAAGTAGTAAGGAGACAAGAACGAGCCTCAACCGCTCGCCCAGCGGTCTACTCTCCACTTTCTGCTCTCTAGGTTTTCGCATGCAGCAGACGGCCCGTTCGACTTCTGGTGAGGTTGCCAGTCTTTCACGCTGGCCAGGTGGGTTCGAATCCCACACGGGTCACCTCAGTATTCAGAATGTAGGGGAGCGGTACCCCGCGTGGTCTGGGCCCACGAGGTCGTCGGTTCGAATCCGGCCATTCTGATTAGTCAGCGCCTGGTGATGTAACGGAAGCATGTCGTTCTGATAAGGCGGCCGCGGTGGTTCAACTCCACTCCAGGCGAGTCACTGCCAGCAATGATCATTTCAAATCGAACGAAGGTCACAAAATACCATGACAAGATACCGCGAATACAAACGTCACCCTTCCCTTACCCGGGGACGTGGTGTAACGGCAGCACATCAGGCTTTTACCCTGACAGGCGAGGGTTCGAATCCCTCCGACCCCACTGCGGCGTAGCCGCAGAGAGAGTAGATGGGAGAGAGTAGAAAGTAGACAAAATACTTTCTCCAGTTTCCTCGCTCACATTGCACGGATCCTCTAGTGGCGAAGAGTCCGCATTCGTAATGCGGCAACGTGGGTTCGAGTCCCACTCTGTGCTTTTTTGTCCGCGATGACGAATGTGTCTGTGATTGAAAGTCAATCGCGCGATGGGCGATTGATCAGCTCTTTGACAAGTTGTGAAAGATCATATTCCGAGGCGAACTCGTTTGTCGCGTTGGCCGTGCTCGGTTAGCGCGTCGACGAATCACTCGGAACAAGCACCCATGACGTAGCGGAAGCGTACCGCCTTGCCATGGCGGAGGTGCCGGTTCAACTCCGGCTGGGTGCATTCATTGTTACTTCATTCTCGTGTCGACATCGCAGCGCGTTGTCGAAGCGACTCGTTCGGGTCGGTAGCTCAGCGGCAGAGCAGGTGTTTGTTAAGCACCCGCGCGTGGGTTCGAGTCCCACCCTTCCCTCTTGTCAGTCGCAGTGTTCGCGAACCCGCGGCTCGGATCATTTGTCCCTTCAGTGGTTTTGTTCTCTTTTTTCTACTTTCCACTCTCTCCCCTCTACTCTCAATTTCTGCGGCTAAGCCACAGAAATAGGTCCCGTGGTCCAGCGGCGACGACTCCAGGCCTACAAACAGAAAACGATGGTTCGAGTCCATCCGGGATCAATGACGAATAGTGACGAGATGAAAGTGACGAGTAACGAGGCCGGAAAAGGCCGGAGCAATTGTTCTGTCTGATTCTTCCCTCGTTACTCGTCACGTTCATCTCGTCACTTCCTTCGGCTTGGTAGGCAACGGCAGACCACTCCGGCTTAGAACCAGAGATGCTGTGGGTTCGAGTCCCACCCGAGCCACTGATGATTGTTGTTCTCGCAGGTCTCCTTAGGGGGCGATCACTTCAAGCAGCCCGGTTCGCGCCGGGCTGGTTATCAGAAAGAATCGTATGCGACACTCGAATCGACGGACCGCTCCCGGCGTTCGCAACGGACAGGTCCAAATGAAGAACCGCTGGGACAAGACTCCGAACTATATGACGAGCGCGATGCCCTCGCTGGTGATCGATCGGCGACGACCGGGAATCGGTTATCGACATGTCGTCAGGATTCCGGATATCTGGAGATTTGTAGAGCTGGTTCCCGATTGGTGCAAACTGCGGATCGGGCTCGATGCCATCGTTCTCGACAGTGGCGGCGATGGCCGCATGGGCTGGTGCGACCAAGGGGTCGTGGCCATTTGTGCTTGGGAACAGGAACTTGAGTGGACTGAGTGCTGTGACGAATTCTTCGAGGCACATGCGGCGATCTTCTAAAAGCTTGCAATCCCAGTCGAAGAAAACGCCTCGGGTGAACGTATTCTCCGTTTCACGGAGGAGTCTGCTCGGGCATTCCTGTTGATTCACGTGCTGGTGCATGAGCTGGGCCATCATCACGATCGAATGACGACCAAAACAAAACGCTGGTGTGGCCGCGGCGAATCGTTTGCTGAATCGTTCGCTCGCGAACACGAAGACGAGATCATCGCGCGCTATCAGAAAGCATTCGCTTATTAGGCAGCCTTCAATCAATTGATGTAGGAGTGGCCGGGGCACGAGCGTCTTCGCGAAGCCCCGGAATCCAGCCGGTAGTTCTGCCCCGGCCACTCGGCACCGGTTCATCGTCGGAGTAATTCGCGGCACGGTACGCAAACTTGGGATAGCGATGAAGCTCAAACCTTCATGAGTGTGGGTTCGACTCCCACCCGTGTCATTAACAGAAGTTGAGTCACATTGCGTGAACCTGCGGCAAGCTTGTCGCGTCAGGATTGTTGTCCACACCAATTCAACTGGAGAGTCGGCACACGAAGTTGTGCCTTCTACTCTAAGGAAGCTCGATGAACGAACGCTCCGATTTGCTGAAGCCCTCCTACTTTTGCCATCACGCTGATCATGAAGACAACTCATCCCAATACCGGCTTGCCGCAATTGTCCACAGTCGTGGCCCCTGAAGATTTGAACTGCGGAGACTTCGTTGCCGCGCTCAACGTGATCTATCAACTCCCCTCTTTCATGTGGGGCTGTGATTCCTCGATCCCGCCCGATGAACCCGTGCTGGTGCAGTTTCGAGCTCCCAACGCTGGCATGCCGCTCAAGATCAAAGCCATCTGTCTGCCGTTTGTGTTCGTGAAGCTGCCGAACGGGACCACGCAGACGATGGATGTTCGCCAGACGCAGTTCGTTCGCCTGCAGACGGAATATGCCGAGCACGTTTGGGGCGAATTGAAGTAGGAACCAATGGCAGGCGGGGCAGGTGCCCGACTGGTCTTCATATGGCCGGCTGGCCCGGATCGTTACCGGGGCCTGCAACAATTCTACTTTCGCTCGGTACGAGCCTGCTTTCCATGCCAGGCGGCTCGACCGAATGTCTCCTGCCAACGCGGTGTCAACGCGAGGCGCACCGATGGGCCGAGTACGCAAACTGGAAAAGCGACCAGATTCAGAATCTGGTGATTCTGTGGGTTCAACTCCCACCTCGGTCAGTGATCGAAGAGCTTGAAGTCTACGAAGAAGTTGTTGAAGGTCCCGTCGTCCAATGGAAGGGCGTCTGCTCGACTCGCAGAAGACGATGGTTCGATTCCATCTGGGACCACTGGGAGGTGTTCGGGTTCTGGAGTTACGTGTTGTACAAAAAGATCTCACGATTGGACCCGGCATCTCGTTCTGTGAGCGCCTCCGACTGGGGGCAAGGATCGAGTTGCGATGAGGAGCAAGCTGCATCTGAACGTGGGGACCATCGGTCATATTGATCACGGCAAGACGACGTTGACCGCCGCCCTGCTGGCTGTTCAAGGATCGAAGGGACTCGCCAAGCCCAAGGCCTACGCCGACATTGCGGCCGGAGGGACCGTTCGCGACCCCACGAAGGTCGTCACCATTACCACCAGCCATGTCGAGTACGAAACGGAGACGCGTCACTACGCGCACATTGACTGCCCCGGCCACGCCGACTACATCAAGAACATGATTACCGGCGCGGCTCAGATGGATGGTGGTGTGCTGCTGTTGTCGGCGACCGATGGACCGATGCCGCAGACGCGCGAGCATATCCTGTTGGCGCGGCAAGTCGGTGTTCCGAACCTGGTCGTGTTCATCAATAAGATCGATCTGGTCGACGACTTGGAACTCGTCGAACTGGTCGAAATGGAAACGCGTGACCTGCTTGTTCAGTATGGTTTCAATGGTGAGACGACTCCGTTCATCCGGGGAAGTGCTCGTGCCGCGATGCTCAATCCAGCCGATCCTGACGCCAGCCGGTGCATCAATGATCTGCTGGCGGCCCTGGACGGACTTCCCGTTCCGGAACGCCTGGTCGATCGTCCGTTCCTGATGCCGATCGAAGGGATCTTTACTATCGATGGTCGAGGCACGGTGGCGACTGGTCGGATTGAACAAGGTGAAATCAGGCCGGGTGATAAGGTCGAGATTCTGGGTTTGGGTGGAACGCTGGAAAGCGTCGTCACCAGTGTTCAAGCGTTCAACAAGCCGCAGTCCTGCGGGTCGGCCGGCGAAAATGTCGGTCTGCTGTTGCGTGGGATCAAAAGCGTCGACATTGAACGCGGGCAGGTGATTGCGGCTCCTCGTTCGATCCTGGCTCATGCTCGATTCAAAGCGCAGGTGTACGTGTTGAGTCATGAGGAAGGAGGACGGCACACGCCGTTCTTCGACGGCTATGCGCCGCAGTTCTTCTTCCGCACGACGGATACTACTGGCCGCACTCAATTGACCGATGGTCAAGAGATGGCGGCACCGGGAGATAACGTCACGTTGACGGTGGAACTGGGCAAGCCAGTCGCCATCAACCCCGGCTGTCACTTCGCCATCCGTGAAGGAGGTAAGACAGTCGGCTCGGGCATCGTGACCGAGATCCTGGATTAGTGCGGTCTAAGTTAAACCTCAAGCACCGCTGGTGGTCTTCGAACCGCCAGCGGTTTTTTTTATGTCGGCAGCAATTCGTGGATTGGTTCCCCGAATGGCAGGATTGGCATTGGTCGACCGCGGAAGTCGGGGAACGAATCCGTGTAGTCGATCCCCATGTGCCGATAGACCGTCGCCCATAGATCGTTTGGCGTCAATGGTCGATCGGCAGGATGTTCGCCCTTGGAATTTGTCGAACCGATGATCTGTCCCGTTCGCATGCTTCCACCGGCCATGATAAAGGACATCGCCTGCGGCCAGTGATCGCGACCCGGTTGCATGACACCCGTCTGAGAACCAACGGTGCTTTCCAGTCGTGGTGTACGACCAAATTCACCGGTGACAAGAACCAGCGTGCGACGATCCATCCCTCGCTGATAAATGTCTTCAATCAGGGCTGTCACCGCTTGATCGTAGATCGGCAGGCGGACTTTCAGGTCGTCCCAGATGTGGCAGTTGACCGCGTGGGAGTCCCAGTTGTAGACCCCCTGCTTCAGGTGCTCGATACCCGATTGATAGGGGTTCTCCATCACTAACGTGACGAAGCTGACACCGGCTTCGACCAGCCGGCGCGCCATCAGGGCTCGCTGACCCCAGCAATGTCGGCCATAGCGATTTCGGACCGACTCGGGTTCGGCGGACAGATCGAAGGCCTTGCGAGCTCGATCGCTCGTGATCATGCCCACGGCCCGCTGCTGGTAACGATCCATCGAATCCATGACTCGTGACGCATCGATCTGGCGTTCGATGCGATCCAGCCCACCCAGCAGACTCATCCGGCCATCCAGACGCTTGGCGACTTCCGCGACCGGTGAGATGTTCGGTACGACAAAGTTCGGGGCGAGTGGGTCACCTTCCACGTTGAACGGCAGATACGCATTGCCGAGGTAGGCGGCTCCCTGAGCGAACACGTCATTCGTGCGTCCACCGGGGTTCATCGAGATGTAATTCGGGATGCCGATCGATTTGTGTTCGCGGCACTTGGCGACGACCGATCCCGTGGCGGGGGCGTCGTTCACCGTGTCGACGGGCGTCTTGGGAATGCGGCCGGTCATCATTCGTTTATGACCGCCGCCATGATCCGCGAAGGTGTGTGCGACAGATCGGATGACGGCATACTTGTCGGCGATCGCCGCATGTCGAGGCATCAGTTCGCAGACGTCCAGTCCCGGAACGTTGGTCGGAATCGGGTGGAACGCACCGCGGTATTCCGCCGGGGCGTTCGGCTTCATGTCGTACATGTCCATGTGCGGCGGGCCACCTGGCAGCCACACAAAGATCACCGACGTATCCTGATCGATCGCCTGTCCCGCTTCGGCCGCCTTGGCCTGCAACCGCAGCAGATCCGGCAACGCGAGACCACCCAAACCCAGCGCACCGACTGACAAAAACTCGCGACGCGTGGCGGGACCAGAACAGAAGCGACGAGGAATACTCATGGTAACTTCCGATTAGGCAGGGTTGGCAGGCGGATACCGGCGGGATATTCAACAGCAATCTCACATATGTGTACCATTTTATCGAGCCGATGGGAAGTTTTCTCCAGCGGGAAGCGAAGGGCGCTGGCAAAGTTTTTGACGAATTGGCGGGGCGGCTTTGGGTGTCGAGAAACCGGGTGGGACATGGCAAATTGCGAATTGCAAACTGCAAATTTCAAATTGGAAGAAGGAAGAGGCACCTTTCGAAGTTGCGTGACACAACCAGGCGGTCGACGGCGAAGGGCTGAGGGCCAAACGACGGAAGGTGCATGACACAACCGACGAAACTCCCTTGGGACGGTGAGTGGTTTCCGTCCAGCCGTGAGTTGAGGATGGGCCCGGCACGTTGATCGCGGCTCAGCAGGAGCTTCGCCCTCCCAATATGAGGCGACGGACTTTTTGCGGATGTTGCATGACACAACCTCCCGTTCGCGAAAAGTTCTTGACGTTAAGTTCGCTAAGCCCTTTGGCGAATGGCTTTTGACGTCGTTCACGTATTGCTCTGAGCTTGTCGGGATATTGTTTGCTTGGGATCGAGTGTCTGTGTGACACAACCTCCGTCTGCTGGAATAGGGCGAAACAGGAAGCGGTGGGGTGTGTCGGTGGCTGTGTTGGCTTGGAGAGGTTTTCAACGCCAAGTCGCCAAGGCGCGAAGACGCAAAGCGGAGTCGATTGATTCGCTGGGGCGCGAGAGTGGTATGACACAACTCCCCGTTCGCCTGACGTTTCTTGTCGCCAAGGTCGCCAAGACCTTGGGAGATTGTCGTTTGAATTTGCTGGCACATGGGCTTCTGCCCAATCTCCTGGCGAGATTGGCTACGGGAATTGAGACGGCGCATGACACAACCGACGGGACGGAATTGGCTGAGAGCCAAGGGCTGAGAACTCAGGAACGGAATGGCAACTTCTGGCAGGTCCATATCGGAGTCCTTTATTTCCCTTGGCCCTCAGCCCTTGCCCGTCAGCCATCCCGAACCTTACGAAATGGCAGAATTTGTCAGTCCATGGCAGGTTTTTGGGGGGGTACCCATTTTGTCAGTGAGATGTCTAGCGAGATTTTGAGAATTGACAGTGTGACACTGACACATCGATCTGCCTCCTACGAAAAACGGCCACACGCGTTGACCGCTGATTTTCAGGGGTCAACAGGTGTGGCCGTTGGTTACGGTCCACGGGAAATCGGGTTTCTCTGCCTCGTCCGTTATGCCATTCCTTCGTGCGCGAAGCTAGATCGTAATTGCGAGACTTTGACAGTTTGTCGAGGAAAAGTCGGCCGGCCTCGTGGTCTGGGCTTCATCGGACGCTCAGATCGATGTGTGTCGACTGACAGTTTTTGACACCCACGGACAAATTTAGACAATGGGGGACAAAATGACCCTGTTTTTGGCGGTTTTCCTCAAAAAAGTGGATGTTTTGTGACAGATCGCGATC
>CBIHQO010000117.1:0-11723 GCA_966211735.1 uncultured Schlesneria sp. | reverse complement strand
ATACTTGAAACTCGAGTACCAACACGCATGACGGCACGACGCATTCTAGTCACTTCGGCCCTCCCGTATGCCAATGGACATATCCATTTGGGGCATCTGGTCGAGTACATCCAGACCGATATCTGGGTCCGCTTCCAAAAACTGCGCGGCAATCGCTGCATCTACATCTGTGCCGATGATACGCACGGCACCGCCATCATGATCCGCGCGAAGCAGGAGGGGCGTAGTGAAGAAGCCCTGATCGCGGATATGAGAGAAGCGCATCTGCGCGACTTCAGCGGCTTCGACATCGCCTTCGATAACTACGGCAGCACCCACAGCGAATACAATCGCCAGCTTTGTCATGAAGTTTGGGGATCTCTTCGCGCCGCAAACCTGATTGTCGAACGCGAAGTCACGCAGTTATTTGATCCGAAGGCCAACACATTTCTCGCGGATCGGTTCGTGAAGGGGACCTGCCCGAAATGTAAATCGCCGGGTCAGTACGGCGATAGCTGCGACAAATGCGGCTCCACTTACAGCCCTGCGGACCTGATTGATCCCATCAGCACTCTGTCGGGGGCGACACCGGAAGTCCGGTCGGCCAAGCACTTGTTCGTCCAGATTGAGAAGCTGCATGAATGGCTGAACGAATGGACTCAATCGGGCGAGCACCTGCAGGATGAGATTGCCAACTATCTCAAGGGGCACTTCCTGGGTGAACCGTTGCGCGATTGGGATATCTCGCGACCTGCTCCTTACTTCGGCTTTGAAATCCCCGATAGTCCCGGCGATTACTGGTACGTCTGGTTCGATGCCCCGATCGGCTACATCGGTTCGACCGCCGAATGGTGTGAGAAGCACGGCGAGAAGCTGGAAGACTGGTGGCGGCCGACAGGCACTCCTGCCGAGATTCACCACTTCATCGGCAAGGACATCACCTACTTCCACACCCTGTTCTGGCCGGCCATGCTCAAGACGGCCGGATTGCGGCTTCCTGAGAAGGTGCATATCCACGGCTTCTTGACGGTCAACGGCGAGAAGATGTCCAAGACGAAGGGGACGTTCGTCCAGGCATCGACGTATTTGAAGCACCTCGATCCGAACGGGCTGCGCTACTACTACGCGACGAAGCTCGGCTCGCGCCTGGATGATCTCGATCTCAACCTGGAAGAGTTTACGACCAAGGTAAATACCGACCTGGTTGGCAAGGTGATCAACCTGGCCAGTCGAACCGCTCGGTTCGTGGAGCAGACTGGTCTCTCCAGCGCCTATCCCGAAGATGGCGGTTTGTTCCGTGATGCGGCAGCGCAGGCGGAGGCCATCGCGGCAGCGTATGAAGCTTGCGACTACAATGGGGCCATGAGGACAATCATGGCATTGGCCGATTGCGCCAATCGCTATGTCGACGAAAAGGCTCCCTGGACGCTTCGCAAAGATCCAACGAAGGCGACCGAAGTGCAGGATGCCTGTACGGTCACACTGAATCTGTTTCGTCAGATTGCCATCTACCTGGCTCCTGTCTTGCCGCGACTGGCAGCACAGGTCGGCCAGCTCTTTCAACAGCCGATCGAAAAATGGGAAGATGCCCAGACGCCGCTCGTGGGAACGCGCGTCACCAAGTTCGAACACCTCATGAAGCGAATTGAACTCGCACAGGTCCATGCCATGATTGAAGAAGGTGAACAAGCCGCCGCTGCTCTGGAAGCGACAGCTACCCCCGCGTCCCAGTGGAACGATGGTCCCGAGCCGATTGCGGCCGAACCATTGGTCGCCGAGCACTGCACCATCGACGATTTCGTCAAAGTCGATCTGCGAGTCGCTCGAGTCGTCGCCGCCAACGAAGTTGCCGGGGCCGACAAGCTTCTCCAGTTGACGCTGAGCCTGGGTGGCGAGGGGACTCGCAACGTCTTCGCCGGGATCAAGAGTGCTTACAAGCCAGAAGACCTCATCGGACGCCTAGTGATCCTCTGCGCCAATCTGGCTCCTCGCAAGATGAAGTTCGGCATCAGCGAAGGAATGGTCTTAGCCGCCGGAGCGGGTGGCAAGGAAATCTTCCTGCTCAACCCCGACACTGGTGCCAAGCCAGGTCATCGCGTGCATTAAAACGGTCTTTCGAATCACGGGGCGTAAGCCCAATCACATGTTTTCCTGAGCGGGGGACGTAAGTCCCCTGGCCCAGTGAACGCTCAACCTTCCTCACCAACTCAGTCCAATCGCGTCTCTCGATTTCACCAAGCCTCACGTTGCGTAGGCAGCGTTCAGTCTCGATGGGCCAGGGGACTTACGTCCCCGGCTCAGAGGTTCAAGCAAGAACACCCTTGACCACCTCACCGTGCACATCGGTCAACCGATAATCACGCCCCTGAAATCGATACGTCAGCTTCGTGTGATCGAAGCCCAGCAGGTGCATGATCGTCGCTTGCAGGTCATGCACATGCACTTTGTCACGCGCGATCGAGAACCCGAGTTCATCCGATTCGCCGTACATCAAGCCTCCTTTGACGCCGCCCCCAGCCATCCACATTGAGTAGCAATCCGGGAAGTGGTCGCGGCCCAGGTTCGCACTGGCGGCGGTCCGGCCTTCGCGAAACGGCGTGCGGCCAAACTCGCCCCCGCAGATGATCAGCGTATCCTTCAGCATGTCGCGCTGCTTCAAGTCTTTGATCAACGCCGCGACCGGCTTGTCCATCGTCGCGCATTTGTTCGTCAGACCGTCGGTCAATGCTTCGCCCGGTCCGGTCCCGTGGAAGTCCCAGCCCCAGTCGAACAGTTGCACGAAACGGACACCTTGTTCGCACAGGCGTCGGGCCAGCAGGCAGTTGTTCGCGAAACTGGACTCGCCGGGCATTGCCCCGTAAGACTCCAGCGTCTCTTTGGTTTCCTTAGTGATATCCATCACTTCGGGAACCGACATCTGCATGCGGAAGGCAAGTTCATACTGTGCGATCCGAGTCAGCGTCTCGGGATGTCCCAATTCCTGAGCCTGCAGCTCATTCAAATCGTGCAACGCATCGAGCGTCTGTCGTCGCAACTCGCGGTTCATGCCTGGAGGATCGGAGGCATACAGCACCGGATCACCCTTGGATCGGCATTGAACCCCTTGAAAGACCGAGGGGAGAAAGCCACTGCCATAAGAATTCTTGCCGCCGTTGGGCTGTACACCGCTGGAGATCAGCACCACGAACCCCGGCAGGTTCTCGTTCTCGGAACCCAATCCGTAAGTGGCCCACGAACCCATCGACGGACGGCCTGATCGAGCCGATCCCGTGTAGAGCAACAGTTCCGCAGGAGCATGATTGAACTGTTCGGTGAACATCGACCGGATCACGCACATCTCGTCAGCGACCGAATGCAGATTCGGAATCGCGTCCGAAAGCCAGACACCTCCCTGTCCATGTTGAGCGAACTTGCGTGGAGTTCCCAGCAGCTTCGGCGTTCCGGAAGTGAACGCGAATCGTTTTCCCTTGATGAACGAATCGGGAGCGTCCTGGCCACTCAGTCGCACCAGTTCCGGCTTGTAGTCGTACAGGTCCAAGTGCGGTGGCGATCCTGTCAGATGCAGATAAATAACCCGCTTTGCTTTGGGTGCGAAGTGCGGAGTCTTCGCCGCCAGCGGATTCACAACCGACGATTCAGCGCTGGCGTTGGTACCGAGCAACGAAGATAGCGCCAACCCGCCCAGGCCGACTTGAGTCGTCTGCAGGAACTGACGGCGAGTTTGCAGTTGCAGATTAGTGACATGCGGATTCATCAGCGGACCTCACGGACAATGAATTCAAATATCAATGGTGCATAAAGGGAATGGCGGCGGTCGCTACCTCTTCATGATGGTCTCATCCAGGTTCAGCAGCACGTTGCCGACAACGGTCCACGCAGCAAGTTCATCGACTTTCATCCCCTCAGGCACCGGGCCTAATGGATCGGTCGCCATGCGCTTCGCGTCGTCAGCGTTCTGCGAATACTTGGCGAGCGACTGTTCGTACAGTTTCACCAATCGTACCAGTTCAGCCTCTTGTGGAGGTCGCGACAATGTCAGGCGGAAGCCGTAGCGAACCCGATCTGCCGTCTCGCCATCGCTCTTGGCGATCCGGCGAGCCAACGCCTGAGCCGCTTCGATGTAAACTGGATCGTTCAGCGTGACCAGTGCTTGTAGAGGCGTGTTCGTGCGTCCACGTCGGACAGTGCAGACCTCTCGGTTTGGAGCATCAAACGTCGCCATTGAGGGATAGGGGTTCGAACGTCTCCAAGTCGTGTACAGACCTCGTCGATACTTGTCTTCGCCCGCACTCGTCTGCCAGTCGATTCCGGAGCCGAACGCGGCACTCAGGCCACTCGTCGGCTGAGATGGTTTCACCGGGGCACCATACATTTTTGGACTGAGCAGGCCGCTGATCATCATGGCCTGATCACGCAGCACTTCGGCGGAAAGACGGAATCGGGGGCCGCGAGCCAGCAGGCGATTGTCGGGGTCGCGATGCTGCAGTTCCGGCGTCACCTTGGACGACTGTTGATACGCGGCCGACATCACCAACGTCTTCAGCAACGCCTTGGTATCCCACTTCAATCGAATCAATTCCGTCGCCAGCCAGTCGAGCAATTCGGGATGAAACGGCTGGTCGCCCTGCGTGCCGAACTCTTCACTCGTAGCCACGATCCCCGTTCCGAAGATCTGTTCCCAATAACGGTTCACGATGACTCGGGCGGTCAGCGGGTTGTTCTCGTCGATCAACCACTTTGCGAGCGTCAAGCGGTTTCGAGGGGCGTCGGCTGGCAACGGGGGAAAGACTGCAGGAGTCCCCTCGGTCACGACCGCACCCAAGTCCTCGAAATTGCCACGAATCTGAATCTTGCTGACGCGTCGGTTCGACTCCATCTCTTTCATAATCGGCACTGTTTCGGGCTTCAAATCGGCCAGTTGCTTTTGCAGACCCGCGATCTGTGTTCTGGTTTGAGCAAGCGCCGGAGCGATGCTCAGATAGTGCTGCGTGATGCTTTCGACTAGCTGCGGCGTTCGACTGGCAGCAGGAACTCGCAGCGCATCGATCACGACCGCGGGTGTTCGAGCCCATTGTTCGACTTGAGGTTCGTCTGTCGCCGACAAACGGAAGTGGCCGAGTGTGTGATTAGCGTGGTTCGATTGCTGCTCGATCGAGACCGTCAGCACCGAACCGGCAGGGACTTCGACGGGCGTCTTGGCGACCAGCGTTAATGCGTGTGGCTGACCGATTCCGCCCCCTACCGCCCAGCCTTTGGTCTTGGGATCTTTATTGTTCAGGACATTCGCCGCTTCGAAGGAAGGCTGTGAGTAATCCGCTAAGGCAACTTGAAACTCGATCGCTCGTTGACCGTTGACCGAGAATTCAGCACTGGGGTTCGGATGAGTCTTCGCCTCGGTCTGCCAGATCGGTTCGTGCTTGTCATTCAGCACGATCAGTTTGAAATTGACCAACCGGTCGCCCGCTCCGTCGGTTCGATTCCAGATCGCGATGCGATCAATCTTCTGTTCAGCCTTCAGATCAACTTCCCACCAGGGATTGTCTCCCGCCGCGGTGTGCGTGGTGGACTTCGCGTCGTAGTAGTGACCATTCGTATTGCCATCGATCGCCAGCTTGGCACCCCCATCAAAGTCGACGCTGATCTGCTTGGCTTCGCCGTGCAGAGCGATATTGTCAGCCCCCTGGAAGACTTGGACCTCTGCGAGCGACAGATACTTGCCCTTGCCCGGTAATTCCACGCGGACGAAGCGTCCGTTCAGTGATGTTCCGGTCGGCGGCGTGATCAGAGCCGAAACTTTTGTGATCACAAAATTCCCACCGCCATGGCCGGATCCTTTGCCAGGCAAGGCGTCGTGTGGCAGGGTTTCCAACCGGATCGCTCGAATGGTCGAGCCATCCAGCGGCACTTCAACCGTGTAGTTGTCGTTCTTCGCAGCAGTCGCCACGTAGACCGCACCACTATCATCGATCTTCGCTTCCAGTCCCGCCTCCGATTTGACCACGGTCGGCTTCAGCCCGCGCCAGGATAGATTCAGCGGAAAGGCTTCTTGCCACTTGGCCTCAGCCGCTTGAAGTTCAGGCGTGGCCGTCTTCAAAACCGGTTCCAGCTTGGCCAGTTCCTCTTTCCAGGTGGCCTGCTGCTGTTTCTGCGAATCCGTGTAGATCGACAGCAGCGGCGATTCGTCGCCGCGATCGGCATCGCCGGTGTTGTTAAAGAACGCGAACAGCTTGTAGAACTCTTCGTGCGTGATCGGATCGTACTTGTGGCTGTGACACTGCGCACAGTTGATGGTCGTTCCCATCCAGACCGCCATCGTCGTGTTGACTCGATCGACGACTGCGACGTTGCGGAACTCTTCGTCGTTCGTGCCCCCTTCGTTATTGGTCAACGTGTTGCGATGGAACGCGGTCGCGATCAATTGGTCTTCCGTCGGTTCAGGGAGCAGGTCACCCGCAATCTGTTCGATCGTGAACTGATCAAATGGCTTGTTCGCATTCAGTGACCGAATCACATAGTCGCGAAACAGCCAGATCTTTCGCGCAGGGTCATCGGCGTAGCCGGCCGAATCGGCATAGCGCGACAGGTCGAGCCACATCTGCGCCCAATGCTCGCCATAGGTCGGCTTGGCCAGCAGCCGATCGACGAGCTTTTCGTACGCCTTGGGATCCTGATCGTTGACGAAGGCATCGACCTCTTCGATCGTCGGGGGCAGGCCAGTCAGGTCGAGTGACACGCGACGGATGAGGGCATACTTGTCAGCCGGAGCAGAAGGCCGCAGCCCCTCTTTCTCCAGTCGCGACAGCAGGAACTGATCGACCTCGTTGCGTGGCCAGGCGGCATCCTGGACCTTAGGGAGTTCCGGTCGTACAGGCTTGGTGTAGGACCAGTGGCCCTCAAACTTGGCCCCTTGCTTGATCCAACTCTCCAGCAGTCCGATTTCTTCGGCCGTCAGCTTCTTGGGAGACGACTTGGGGGGCATCACCAGATCGGGATCGGTCGAACTGACGCGGTGCAGCAGAACGGACAGTTCCGGCTTTCCGGGCACGACCGCTTTCTTACCATCACCCAGATCGACCTTCATTCCATCCGACGTATCGAGTCGCAGTCCATCCTGTCCCCCTTTGCGTTCTTTCTCATCGGGGCCGTGACAGAAGATGCAATTGTTCGACAGGATCGGACGGATGTCGCGCCGGAAGTCGATTGTGCGATCGGCCGCTCGACTCACTTGTTCGTTCCCGACGATGATCACAATGGCGAGTAATGTCAGGTCACGGAACCAAGTCGACATCATGGCGCGGGGCCTCAGCGGGGATGACTAGGGGCGGGAGTTCGGCTGGATTGTGAAGCGTGTCTCACCCATGAGAATCAACGCGGGTTGATCTGTCCAGTGGAATCAGCGGATTCGATCGAATTAGACGCCTGGTCCGTCCGAACACCTGGATACTGATGACTCTCGTAGCCAAGGTCGCCAAGACCTTGGGCGAACATCATTGTGAAGTTGTTTACCACATCGACATCGCCCAATCGCTTGACATGATTGCCTACCCAGTAAGCGGTTCGTCCATCACTTGCCGTGATGCCAGCAGCACTTCGATGAGTTCGCAATGAAGAAGAGTTATACTAAACCAACCGGCGAACCGAAGGGATTGAAGACTCCTCATGAAGATCGAAAAGGCGAACGCATGCCAACTGCGAGAGGGGCCAGCGTGTTGGTCGTGTTAGGGATCGCCCTGGCGGCCGTCTCGTATACAATTGGCCACCCGCCAAGGGCACCAGATCAGACTCGCCTTCACGCTGACAAAATGAGGTATCTTGACCGCGTTGCGTCGATCCATCTTCGTCGCGGTATGTCCCGGGCTGACGTCGTCGCGGGGTTCAAACAGCACGAGTTGCTCGAGGTGTCGTTCGGCGACGAGGGTGTGACAATGACCCGCTTCTATGGAAGACGGAATCTGTTTGATCCGGTGATTTTCGTGGAATACCGTCGCGATGCCAACCAGATCTATTGCGTGACCGGATGGCACATCGAGAAGTAATTCTAAGCCGAGAAGCCCCGGCCTACGGGTTTGGTGAGATCTCACACTCTGGCAGCGCTTTTCGAAGTGCCTCGCGGCCTGCAGGAGTTGTCTTGGTCTTGGTGAGGCTCAGCAACGTCAGTTTCGATTGATTCTTCAAGGAGTCCAATCCCGCATCTGTAATCTGCGTATCAGCCGCGTCGAGTTCAATGAGCGGCATCCTCTTGAGATAAGCAAGTCCCGCATCGGTGATTTTCGTTGACCGGATGATCAGTCGTTTCACGTTGGTCAGAGATTGCAGCTTCCCAAATCCGTCATCGGTGATGGACGTGCCGCCCAGATCCAGTCTGTCGACTTCTCGCAATGTTCCGATCTCGGTCAGCAGATTTTCAGGGATGTCTGGCTCGATGAGGTGGACGTTGCAGACGCGGACCACGCCGGGAAGATACGGCCGGACGTTTTCGCCGATCCATTTGGGACCGAGGTAACGAAAGTCGGCGGTTCCCTTCGCGGCCATGATGTTCTTGGCAACGCGACGG
Source organism: uncultured Schlesneria sp. (assembly GCA_966211735.1). Lineage (GTDB taxonomy): Bacteria > Planctomycetota > Planctomycetia > Planctomycetales > Planctomycetaceae > Schlesneria. The sequence goes on along the minus strand of CBIHQO010000117.1, from coordinate 3,190 downwards.
TTGTTTTGGTCCTGCAGAGAGAGCCAGGTCACGACGCCACCGATGGCGATCAGCGGGACGGCGATCAGTGCCACCAGCACGTAGCGGTTCATCTTTCGGGATTCAAGTTTTGGATGAGCAAGTTCCATAACGACCTTGAGCGATAGCGGGATTGAGGCGTGGGGCAGATCGAGTCGAAGTGACATGCTGAAGCATCACTTCCAAGTCTTCAAGTCCATCGGCCTGACGAACTGGGGGACAGTCCGCGCGGCGCAGAGGCTCACGTTTTTACTCCATTTGTGCGATTGTCAATCAGCCGGATAGACGGCTCAATCGATACAATCGCGCGATTCCGGATAGTCGCGTTGAAGAACGTTGCTGGAGTTGCGGTCGACCACGTCATCAAGGCGGTATCGATATTGCAGCCTAAGGAGACAGGACTACGAGCCGAGCGTTCAATTCGGTCACAGGAGGCCCTATGTCAAGCACTACTAACGACGGTACCGAAATCGAGACGGTCGTCTTTAAGAGACGGTTTCTGCTCGCCTATGGAATGCATCAGTCGCAGCCGCTTTTCTTGGGCTACGGATATTGGAGTCATTCGCTCGGACTCTGGGTTCTTGAAGAGAAGGATGCCACGCCGTTTGATACTCAAGCCGGAGCTCTCGTTTATCGACGAGGCAACCTGTTACGGATGCAACTGGCGATGGAGAACCATGGGGCATGACCGCAGTAGACGTCGCATCACCTAGGTGGCATGTCTCTCGTCATTCAAAACAGGAAAATCGTTCACGGCATCACCCGCACGAGTGACACGAATCCCTCCGAACGAGCCAGTTTTCCGCGCGGCGCCTATAATGGCAGCGGCGGCCGGCTCTCGCTCTGTGCGCACTTGCGGCATTTGGCGAGGATTCGGCGTCCCCTCATGGATGGAGGTTCCGATGTCTCGTACGTTAGTTGCCGGATTGCTGACCGTTCTGCTGGTGAAGGACGCCGCAGCACAGCCACCAGTCGCACCGCCCGTTTCCTGGCGGCAGGCGATCGAGGACGACTTAACCATGAAAACGATGGGCGGACGACAATTCTGGGGTGATGCCCTGTTTTTCCAAGGGTGGCGAATCCAGCAGAATGTCTTCACCAAACACTTCCGGTTGCTCGACGCCGACGATCATCGGCATGCGTCGGGGACGCTGGAAGATTGCCAGAAGATCCTGGCCGACATCCGCCAGCGCGACAACCTGCCCCCCATGAGCGGCAAGGTGGTCATCCTCATCCACGGCATCCTGCGATCGTCGAAATGCATGTCGTCCATGGCCAGCGCGGCCACCTCCGCAGGCTATCAACCGATCCTGTTCGACTACCCCAGCACGCAAGTCTCCATCCCCGCCGCAGCCGAATTCCTGCACAGTACGATCGAGTCCCTCGAAGGGATCGAAGAAATCCACATCGTCTCACACAGCATGGGCGGACTGGTCGCCAGAGCGTACTTTGCCGAACATTCCGATCCCCGTATTAAACGGATCGTGATGGTGGGGACTCCCAACCACGGGGCAGAACTCGCCGACCTGCTGCATCAGAACTATCTCGTCCGAGTCGCCGCGGGCCCCGGAGGCCGGCAACTGGTAACGAACCGCCAGGGCCTGATTCCTTCGTTGCCCACGCCCCCCTGCGACTTCGCCGTAATCGCCGGTGCTCGAGGCAACGCCGCCGGTTGGAACCCCTTCATCCCCGGCGACGATGACGGCACGGTCACGGTCCAGAGCACTCGCCTGGCTGGAGCGGTCGACTTTTCGACCGTTAAGGCAACTCACACACTGATGCTGGGCAACCCGGAAATCATCCAGCAGGCGATGCATTTCCTCCGCGAAGGTCGCCTCATCCCCGATCGCCCCTGCGAACCGATCACCGTGACCCCAGCCGAGCCGACTGATGCTGTCGCCCCTTAGGTTCGCCGCGGGCGAGCCTTGCTGGGAGTCCCACGGACTCGGAGTCCTCGACGCGGCCGTGCCTTCCATCTCAAATTTCAAATTTGAGATTTGCGATTCGCAATGCCCCTGACTCGCCCAAGTTCTTGGCGACGTTGGCTACAATCAACGGGCCTCTTCAAAGTCACCCCAAGTATTTCATTCCCCAATATCAACACCATGAGCGAACCCACCTCAGACCCCACCCTCTCCGTCGTCAGCGCCGTCGGCGAATCCGAACTTCGTCGCCTTGTCGCCACCTTCTATCGCCAGATTCCCGGCGACGACATCCTCGGCCCAATGTACCCCGCCGAAGCACTCGCCGCCGCCGAACAACGCCTCGCCGGCTTCCTCCTCTTCCGCTTCGGCGGCCCCGACACCTACATCCACGAACGAGGCCACCCCCGCCTCAAGATTCGCCACGCCCCCTTCGCGATCACTCAGTCCGCCCGAGACCGCTGGGTCACCTTGATGGACAAAGCACTCGCCGAAGTCGCCTGGCCCGCCGAGATCCTGTCGATCGTCCGGCCCTTCCTGCACGACTCAGCGACGTTTTTGATTAACCGAAGCTGATTGCAAAGAGCGTCGACGGGGGCGCGTCACGATTCGAGAGACCGGAATCTTTTGCCGAGCCGTTGTCCACACCCCCGTTATTGTCCGGGCTCGGAAACCTTCAGTTGGCTTGCCAGGAATTCGGCCATCAATTCTCCGGTCCCGGTTACGTCGGCCAGTCCGTGACTTGCCCCAGGGATAATCACGAGCCTCGACGCGACTCCCGCCTTTCGGAGCCGACCGTGAAACAGGTCGCCCTGGATTGGCGGCACCGCGGTGTCGCGCATGCCATAGAGATGCAAGAACGGCGGACACCCGGGCCGTACCTGTGTGACGGCACTGGCGGACATCACCGCTTCGTCGTTGGGATCGAATCTGCGGCCGACGAAGCGATCCGAATGAAAGTATTGTTCGAATGTCGTTTCCGACGACGTGTAGTCGGCACTGGGCAGGTTCAGCATCTTCCAGGCGAATCGACTCTGAGCCGCCCAGATCCGGTGGTCGACCATTCCAGCACTGTTCACGACGGCCTGCACCCGACTGCTGATCCCTGGATGAGTCTCGGTGAGGAATTCGCGGCGATCGGCGGCAACCCCCATCAGGGCCGCCAGGCCTCCGCCATAGGAATGCCCCATGACGCCGATGTTCGCTCCGTTCACTCCCAGTCGAGCGGCGTCCGCGCGAAGAAAGCGGAC
>CBIHQO010000116.1:0-11735 GCA_966211735.1 uncultured Schlesneria sp. | reverse complement strand
CAATGGATGTCTGCGAACCTTACAGTTCGTGCGAGCTCCCACATTGCTGCAGGATTATCGACAGCTCGAGAATGCCATCGGCGATCGTTTGCCACGCCTGTCTGGTTTCTGGGATTCCATTCTGCCTCACGGCGTGCGCGTCTGGTTGTATCGCTTTGCGATCGAACGCGGCTACCTGGATGTGGTGATCGACAACTACATCGTCGATCCCTTTGTCGCCGTCTTCCGGTGGTGCGACGGGATGGAACGACGCTGGACCGACTATCTCTCTGGAGGAAAATCTCGTGAATCGGATCAGGTGACGGGGTCACACGGTTCGCTGGAAGAATTTTTATGAAAGACTTTCATCTGCCGTGGCTGGAACTCGCGATCCTGTTCTGCCTTGTCGGCGGTGCGTGGGTCGGGCGGCTGCGTAATCCCCATATTGCTCGCAAGTGGGCGCTGCTTTTCTCGGGCCTGGCCTTAGTCGCCACGACCGGGGCATGGCTCGACTTCGACTACCTGGATGCGAAGCAGGCCGATGATACTTTTCATCTGCTGTCGCATCTGGCCGGGCGTGAACTGCTGGTCATGGACGAACTGAGTGCGCCGCTGTTGCCACTGGCTGCGCTGCTGTTTTTTCTCGTCCCCCTGGCGACCCTGCAGACCAAAGTCCGCCGCTTTTCGTTCGCGTGGAATCTGGTCTCCGAAGCTCTGATCCTGGCCCTCTTCAGTTGTCAGGAACAGTGGGGCATCATCGTGTTTCTGGCTGTCGGTACGATCCCCCCGTACCTGGAACTTCGCGAACGTGGCAAGCCGACGCACGTTTATATTATCCACATGGCGTTATTCATCCTGCTGCTGGTAGTGGGTTGGACGTTTGCCGAAATCGAGGGTGGCAGCGGTCGCGTCCATTCCTTGTGGGTGATCATTCCGCTGCTGGGTGCGATCCTTGTTCGCAGCGGGATTGCCCCTTTTCATTGCTGGATGACGGACCTGTTCGAACACGCGTCTTTCGGAACGGCGCTGTTGTTTGTGATGCCGATTTCGGGGGCCTATGCCGCCGTGCGTCTGGTCATGCCGATTGCTCCCGACTGGGTGCTGAGCAGTATTGGGTTGGCATCGTTGTTCACGGCAGTCTATGCCTCGGGCATGGCGCTGGTCCAAACGGAAGCGCGACGATTCTTCTGCTACTTGTTTCTCAGCCACTCCGCCTTGGTGCTGGTGGGACTGGAAGTTGGTCCGGTGAATCCCCTGGCGCTGACGGGAGCCCTTTGCGTCTGGCTATCGGTCGGCATGGCACTGGGCGGCTTTGGATTGACGCTACGTGCGCTCGAAGCGCGCCGCGGCCGATTATCGCTGACCCACTTCCACGGTCTGTACGAACATACTCCCGAACTGGCGATTTGCTTCATTCTGACGGGATTGGCGAGTGTTGGCTTTCCCGGAACAGTGGGGTTCGTCGGGACCGAACTGTTGATTGACGGTGCGGTGGAAGCGTATCCGTATATCGGCGTTGCGGTCGTGATTGCCGGGGCCTTGAATGGGGTGGCCCTGATCAAAACCTACTTCATCCTGTTCACAGGAACTCGCTATACGTCAGCCGTTTCGTTGAGAATCCGTACTCGTGAACGATTTGCCGTGCTCTTGCTGGCGTCGCTGATCCTGATCGGTGGCATTTACCCTCAGCCAGGAGTTTACTCCCGTAACGAAGCTGCCAAGGCGTTGCTCAAAACTCGCGAAGCACTGGCCCCCAGCCCGACACTCCCTACGCCGCACCATGGGGAAGAACATCACGCGCCCGATCACGGCAGCTGATGTCAAATGCTCTTGGTGAGCCGCGCTGCGTGAGCACGCGAACAGTGTTGAGACATCACGGGTGTATGGCCCGTCCCTGAATTTTCGAAGGGCGTGGTCATCGCACCCGGGCCATGCCCTTCCCAAAGCGTCAAGGGACGTGCCACTCGCCGGTGACCTCTACAGCTCTCGTCACCAGAAACCGATTCGCTCTGGATGGACGAAAGGTCCCTCCGTTCTGATACTGTCTCATCATTCGCTGGCCGCGAATTCAACGAGATTGGCAACTCAGAGGAGATTCGGTTCATGACAGGTTCCCTTTTGAAGTGGACGCAGATTGTTGCCATCATCGCAATGATCGGCGCAGTCCCGTGTGATCGTCGTGCCTGTGCCGCCGAAACGAAACCGAATGTTGTCCTGATTGTTGTCGATGATCTGGGCTGGGCCGACCTCGGCTGCTATGGCAGCAAGTTTCATAAGACTCCGAATCTCGATCGCCTGGCCGCAGAGGGGATGCGATTCGAGCAAGCCTATGCCGCGTGCCCCGTCTGTTCGCCCACACGTGCCGCGATCCTGACCGGTCGATATCCGCAGCGGATGAACATCACCACGTGGTTGCCTGGACATCCTGACCGCCCGGCGCATCGACTCAAGCAACCTGTCGTTTCGCTGCAACTGCCTGCCTCGGAAACGACGATTGCTGAGTCGTTGAAAGCGGCCGGTTACACGACGGCTTGGGTTGGCAAGTGGCACTTGGGCGGGAAGGGTTCGGCCCCGACTGATCATGGCTTCGACATCAATATCGCTGGCGATCACATGGGGCAGCCGTACAGTTACTTCGCCCCATACTCAAACAAGGATGGCAAGACGATTCCCGGCCTCGAACAGGCCCCCGAAGGCGAATACCTGACGGATCGATTGGCTGCCGAAGCCGAGAAGTTTATCGATGCTCACCATCAGCAGCCATTCTTCTTGTATCTGCCGAACTATGCTGTCCATACGCCGCTGAAGGCCAAGCAGGAGATCATTGCCAAGTATGGGCCGATGCCGGCACAGGCCAACGGTTCGCAGATCAATCCGATCTATGCCGCGATGATGGAGAGCATGGATGAAGGGGTCGGGCGTGTTCTGAAGAAACTCGACGACCTGAAACTCAGCGAGCGAACCTTGATCATCTTTACCTCGGATAATGGTGGCTTGGCCAACGGCAAAGGCCAGATCATTCCGCCGACATCGAATACCCCTTTGCGAGACGGTAAGAGTCACCTCTATGAAGGCGGAATTCGAGTTCCCCTGATCGTGAAGTGGCCCGGCGTCGTGAAAGCGGGCTCGATCAATCGTGAGGTCGTGTCCAGCATCGACCTCTACCCGACAATCGTGGCGGCCTGCGGGCAGAAGACCACGGCAGAACTCGACGGCTTGAACCTGCGGCCGGTGTTGGACGGGACTGATACCTTGAAACGCGATGCGATCTACTGGCACTTCCCTCACTACAACGGTAACGCCGGGGCCAAGCCGGGGGCCGCCATTCGTGCCGGGGAATGGAAGCTGATCGAGTTCTACGAGACGGGGCGTCAGGAACTGTTCAACATCGCAAAAGACATGCGCGAGTCCAATAACCTGATCGAGCAAAACGCGGACATCGCCAAGGGACTGCATGCCAAGTTGGCCGCCTGGCGCGAGTCGGTCGGTGCGAAGATGCCGACGCCGAATCCCGACTATGCGCCCAATCTGCAAAAGGAAAACGGTGTCGTCTCAATGCCTTCGAGCACCGCGGATGTGAATGGCATCACGTTACGTTATGAGCCGCTACCAAACAAAGACACGTTGGGTTTCTGGGTCCGCCAGGAAGACTGGGCCAGCTTTGAATTCACGTTGAAGCAACCGGGCAAGTATCACCTGGTGCCGCATGTGGGGTGTGGCACGGCAGGAGGAAGTCTTGTTCACTTCGAAGTCGCTGGCCAGACCTTCCCGCTGACGGTCCCCGGTACAGGGGGCTTCCAGAACTTCGTGCCGCAGGATCTAGGGATCGTCACCTTCGATAAGCCGGGCCGATACACGTTGACGATCAAGCCCCAAAAGAAAGAGGGCGTGGCCGTCATGGACGTACGACTCGTGGTGCTGAAGCCGATTGATATCGCGACTCGCGACATGCTGCCGGATCTGCATCTGCTGGAGCCGTTCTGGCGATCAACGACAGTGCATCGCGAGAGTGTGCTGTGTGTCAAGGAATCTGCGGACGCTCCCGCCGATGGCAAGCTGCTGTTTCCCGCCACCAAGATCATCGCCGTGCGGTCTGCCGATCAACGGACTCAATTCCAGCAAGGGATGGATTTTAATCTCAGTCCCGATGGAAGCCGATTGCTGCTGACAGAGAAGTCGCGGATTCCGTCGCTGCAAACTTCAGATTTATTTCCGCCGAAGGGAAAGCTGCCGCAGTGGAAAGGTGATGCCAGCCCCGGCCCACAGTCGTTGCCACATAAAGTCGGCGATCCCGAGACGTTCATTCTGTTCAACAACGGTCACTGGTTTCACGATCAGCAGATCGAAGTGACTTACGAGCGCGCTGCCAGCACCTGGCCCGGCGACGTGCCTCAATTCGATCCCGCCAAGCTGCCCAAGACGATCGCCCGCTTGAAAGCCAAGCAAAATCTGACTGTCGGTGTCAGTGGCGACAGCATCACCTATGGTCTGAATGCGTCGGGCCTGGTGGGAGTCTCGCCTTTCATGCCGATGTATCCCGATCTGGTCGCGGCCCAACTGCGATCGACCTATGGTGGCGAGATTGCTCTCTTCAATCGCGCTGTGGGAGGTTGGGGAGTACCGAATGGATTGGCGGATCTGGATCAATTGCTCTCTCATGAACCCGACCTGATCATCATCGCCTACGGCATGAACGATGTGGGTGGCCGGAATCCCGATGCCTACAAAAATGGCGTCCAGCAGATGATCACCAGGATCCAAGCGAAACGGCCAGACGCGGAAATCATCCTGGTGGCAACGATGTTGGGCAACGATCAGTGGCAGGCGACACCGCGCGAGATGTTTCCCAAGTATCGCGATGCGCTGGCATCACTCTGCGGAGACGGGATTGTTCTGGCCGACCTGACTGCGATTTGGACCGAGATGCTGAAGCGAAAACGCGATTGCGATTTAACAGGCAACGGCGTCAATCATCCCAGCGACTTCGGCCATCGAGTGTACGCGTCGGCAGTCTTGTCATTGCTGATCCCGCCGAACTCTAAGTAGCGTTCTCACTCCGAGCGTGTGTTGTTTTCAAGTCACCGAGTTCATCACGGTGGTCTCCGCGCTCATGCACGACATCAGATGTGATTCTGCAAGCTGCTTGTGAGTAGTGCAGAGGCGCGAGAACCACCGATTCAAGATATTCAAGATCGGTGGCGATAAAATCACAACCTCTCCGCGAGAAGGCTACTTTACATGCCGTTCTGGACGAGTTGCTCGACGGCATCCAATTCCAGTGGCGCATCTTTGGTGAGCGATTCGACTCCGTCGGGTGTCACGACGACGGTGTCTTCGACACGAATGTAAAGTTCCTCATCCGGAACCCATAACTGCGGATCGAGGGCAAAGACTAGTCCTGGTTGTAGCGGTGCCTGCTTGTAGGCACCCACGTCATGAACCGCCATTCCCACAGGATGAGTGAACGCGACATCGGATTCGATCATTTTCTTGGCGGCATCGCGGTATTCGGGCTTGCTCCAACTCCACTCGGCCCACACAGGGCCAATCAATTCCGCGGCTTCTTGAACCAGTTCGGAGACAGTCAAGGTCGGTCGAATGACCTTCAGCAGCGCCTTCTGATATTCGACAACGAAGCCGTACAGTTCGCGCTGTCCCGCCGAGTAGGTTCCGGTGACGGGCCACATGCGGCCAATGTCGCTCGTGTAGCAATTGACATCGGGCGCATAGTCCAGCAACACCAGATCGCCATCCTGCAGCAGGCTGTCGTTGCGATAGTAGTGGGCGTTCCAAATGTTCGCGCCGCTGGCGGCAATCGCACGATAGCCCGATCCGCGCGCTCCGCTGCGCAGATACAGATAGTCGGCCACGGCAGCCAATTCGAATTCGAACAAACCGGGGCGGGTGAGCCGCATCGCCTCGACGACGGCCTTGGCGGTCAATCGCCCCGCTCGTCGCATCAGTTCGATTTCGCGAGGGCTCTTCATCAACCGCATTCGATCCAGCACCGGGGACAGATCGTGAATCTCCGCCTGCGGACAGGTCGCCGATAGTTTCTCCTGAAACCATAGCTCGGCCGATGGCCGACCATCCCAAGGATCGGCTTCGCGTTGATGTTGCGCATGCACCAATGTATCGCGACAGGCCTGTCGACCTTCACCGGGGGCATGCGGAATGAAGAGGTCTGTCGCCTCGCGCAGGTCTTCTGCCAACGCTTCGAGCGGTTTGACGTCGTCCACGCCGGTTAACCGAGCCACCCGTTCGGCGTCACTGGAATGGAGATACGCCCCTTCGCTCCGTTCGACCTTGGGGTCGCGTCGAGGCAGATAGAGCGTCGTCCATCGCATCTTGCCGTGAAGCAGCAAGTAGGCATGCGGCACTTCAACGCCACACAAGTAATAGAACTCGTTCGTCTGACGGAACACGTCGAACGCCCCGCTCGCTCCACCGCCAGCGATGACAGCCTTCCCCGAACCGATCTGTTGAAAGATCTGCTCGCGACGGCGCTCGAACTCGATAGGAGGGAAGTCGGTCTGATAGTACGGCTGGGTGGATGTCATGAGGTTTACTTACTGAGAACTCGCCGCAACCGGCAGCTTCCAAAGATGGATCGGCGAGAAATTGCCCGGATACTTGCCATCCTTGTCGAGGTTGCGACCGTTGCCGTTGCTGCCTCCGTTTGTCGCGACGACTGCCAACTGCTGGCGATCGGGGTGAAGCGCGACCGAGTGGCAGTTGGGCATCTTTGTCGTCTCGAAGAACGGGGCTTCGTCTTCGACGCGCTGGAACAGCAGTTTGCCAACCCCCGGATTGCCGCTGATCGTGACCATCAAAAATGCGTTGGGGTGGAACATCATGTCGGTGACATAGACGTCTCCCTCTTTGCCGAGTTCCATCTCTTTGGAAACCATTCCAGTCTCCCAGTCGAAGATGACGACGGTGGGGATCCCTTGGACATTGCCGCCTCCTTTGGGTTTGGTTCCAGCACAGAGCAGGCACTTTCCATCGAGGCTGAACGCCATGCGCCGAACGCCGCCGACTTCTTGAAGTCGATCCGTCTTATGCAGGCTGGTGGCACTGAACTCGCGTGTCACCTTGCCTGTGGCCAAATCCCATTGGCGGACCATCCCTGAAAGATCCCCGGCGACGATGCTGGTTTCATCAGGTGCAAACAGGACGCTGAACACTTCCCATTCGGGGTTGGCGAACTCATGCAACTTCTTTCCGTCCGTCGTCGACCAGATGCGGACGACGCGATCGATCCCGCAGCTTGCGAGCAACCTGCCGCTGGGACTAACTGCCAGGTCTAAGATCCAGCCGTCGTGAGCGTTTGGCTGTGCCCAACGCGATGCGGCTGTTTCCTCGACAAATGAGCTGCAGCGCAGTTGCCCCCAGGAATCGGCCGAGAAGACAAAGTCACCGTCAGGCGTGTCAGCGCGTGTCGCAGGGACGGCCAGGCGCTGCACCCAACCGCTATGACCGGCCAGCGGTTTCAATTCCGGCAGCTCTACGTTCGTCGCGTCGAATCGATGAATCAGGCCGTCGTGTCCTGCCCCCAGCAGAAAGCGACCGCAAGAGGTGAAGCGAACGGCGTTCAGTTGCCGACTCAGCTTGAGAACCTGCCCCTCTTTGGGCTCAAACCGCATCTTGAGCGTGGCCAGATCGTCATTCATCACGCGGCACCTCGAGCGGATCGGTAAACCTGCAGGACACGCTGTCATTCTGACGCAGATCACGTCGAGATCAAAGTCTGCGGCTCATCGCCAATGTATCTGAATAGTAGTAGGCACTCTCCGAGCGTGTGATTTTTTCCCGCCACCGAGTTCATCTCGGTGGTCCCCGCGCTTGTGCACTACATCAAATGCGATTGTGCCAGTTGTTTGTGAGTAGTGCAGAGGCGCGAGAACCACCGATTCAAGATCGGTGGCGATAAAATCACAGCCTCCCGAGTGCCGAACACGGCACACGGAGTGTGCCTACTACTTTGTCATTCCGGCCGCAGGATTTCGCTCATCAGGCCCAGGATGTTGTCGTCGGGATCCTTGAAGAAACCCATCCACAGGTCATGTTCGGCGACGCTGGCTATCTTTCGCGGTGGCGAAGTGAAGACGACGCCCAGTTGAGACAGCGCTTCATACGTGGCATGAATATCGTCGACACCGTAATAGATGATCGATGCGGGGTAGTTGAAGTCGGCGGATTCCACCTCCGACAGCATCAGGCGGATCCCGTCGCAATTAAAGAACCCCATTCCCGGTACTTCGAACAGAAACTCCATGCCGAGGGTGTCTCGGTAAAACGCGATGGCACGCTGCGCATTCCGCACGTTGACTGCTATCTGACCAATCCGTGACAGTTTCACCACTAAGAAATCCCCTGGAATGAAAACCGCGAGGATGAATTACGGTGCTGGCGCGTCAGGTGCGTCGATGACGACCAACTTGTGGTTTTCGACATCGTACTGGTATTTCTTGCCACCCGGCAAAACTGGCAGCTTGATGTTGTTGGGCTTGATGATCTTCTCCATGAACTCATCCAGGTCCGCCGGGTAGCGTCCTTCGTTCGCTTCGAAGAGGTTGACTGCCGCGGCGATATGGCTCTTGGAAATCTGCTCGAGCATCGGCCCATAGGCCATCATCGGTGCTGTAATCGGATCAGAGGCTCGAATCTTGGAATCGCTGACTTCAGCTCCCTTTTTCGCGTCGTATTCACCGATGTCCTGAGTCGTCTTGCCAATAATGCTGTTCGGCGATTTCTTCGTCTGGTCCCCGCAACCCAGGACTGCGAGCACGAGTGCAACACCGATCAACTTCTTCAGATTCATAGCGGTTTCCTTCATCAGTCTGATGACCGGCCGATTCTTCTGCCATGACAACGGTGATATTCGCGACATCCCATTCAGCGTACTGTTGGCGAGCCGCTTTCGCCAGACGTGGTCAGGGTGTGAAGAGCTGTTCAGCCAAAGTCGGCCAGTGTTGGTAATCGGGAATAATCACGTCGGCCCCCGCCTGAATCAGCCGAGTCCGCTTCCAGTCTTCCACCCGACCGCTGCGATGTTCTTCGTCAGTGGCGCAGCCGATCGCAATCCCGCCGAGCTGCTTGACGTTTTCGATCTCAACGAAACCGTCCCCAAACCCCAGCAACGCCGCCCCCTGATGTCCCGCGTCGTTCAGCGTCTGTTGCATGACACTCAACTTGGAATAAAGCCGCGGATCATCGCCGGGACCGTAGATGCGGCCACCGAAGAAATGGTCGATTTCCAGCAATTCCGCCTCGTGCTTCACATTGATCACGGCGGTCCCGCTGGCCAGCGTCAACTGGACGCCTCGTTCGGTAAGGTCGGTCAGCATCGCTCGCGAACCCGGCACCAGCAGATCGTCCGTGGTGATCTTTCCAGCGGCCAAGGCTTCCATCCGTTCCTTCGACTTCGCGTAGAGTCGATCGAGAAACTGCTGAGTATAAGCCGCCGCCGATTCGGGATGCCCGCCACGCAACCGGGCTTCCTCTACCAAGACATCCATCTGGTAAATCGTGGGACGCCCGTTCAGGTTGAGCACGAATTCAGTGATGTAGGCGATCAGTTCGGCATCGGATTCAGTTGATCCGGGCAACGGTCGCAGGACGTTCATCATCAGATCGACCATGATTTCGACCCATCCCGATCGGATCAGGCTCAGGGTGCCATCAAAATCGAGCACGGCAACACGGATGGAGCTTTCCGGGCGGAAATGTCGCACGAATTCGAGCATATTGGTGGCAGGGTCCCTGGCGTGAATGAGGCCATTGCAGATCGCGAAAGTCAAAACGCCAAATGCCAATCGCGAGATTGGAATGCGATATCGTACTTAGGCACCACCGCTGTCAATGCTGTCGGCTGACTTCCAATTGCAATTCTCCAGTGGCGATCGGCAATCTCGCCGCCCCCCTTGGCTGGCTGGGTATAATCCGTCAGAATGCAGCTTCGCGAAACATTGCGAGAGATTCACTTGGTATCCGGTCCGGTTGATCACGTTTTTGAGTGAAGTATCTGTCGATGCAACGAATTCTGCTGAAATCAAAAATCCATCGGGCCACCGTCACTGACGCTCAACTGCACTATGAAGGAAGCGTCACGATCGACACCGACCTGATGCGTGCGGCGGATATCGTCGAGCATGAGCAGGTGCAGATCTACGACGTCGACAACGGAAATCGACTGACGACGTATGCGATTTCCGGACCTGCGGGAAGCGGAACGATTTGCATCAACGGCGCTGCGGCCCATCTGGTTTCGCCCGGGCACCTCATCATCATCTGCAGTTATGCCCAGTTTGAAGAGATCGAACTCGGCTCTCACCACCCGCGTGTTGTTCATGTCGATGGCGAGAATCGCATGATTCGCCGCGACTCATCAACAAAAGTGGATTCGATATCTGGCGTCAAAGTCGGCTAAGGCCGCCCCACTTCGTCCGGTGCCGCATCTCTCAGGCATTTCGTTGGTTGACAATTAACAATTGACGCGAGTCTACTGTGCCGACAATCTGACGCGCGTTTTTTTCGACAGTTTCCGTGACTCACAACTTGCTTAAAGGGTTTGCGCTATGGGGCGTCCGGTGACCTTGTTCACAGGCCAATGGGCCGATCTGAAGCTGGAAGAACTGTGCAAGAAAGCCAAGGACTTCGGCTACGACGGTCTGGAACTTGCCTGCTGGGGTGACCATTTCGAGGTCGACAAGGCCCTGTCCGACGATACCTATTGTGCTCGCAAGCGAGAACTGCTGGAAAAGTATGACCTGCAAGTGTTTGCGATCAGTAATCACCTGGTCGGACAAGCGGTGCTCGACAACATCGACGCTCGCCACAAGAGCATTCTGCCACCATCCGTGTGGGGCGACGGTAAGCCGGACGGCGTGAATCAACGCGCGATCGACGAGATGAAAAACACCGCCCGCGCGGCTCAGAAGCTGGGCGTGGGGATCGTCAACGGGTTCACCGGTTCCAGCGTGTGGCACCTGATTTACGATTTTCCACCGACGCCAAAGTCGATGTACGACGACGGCTTCAAGCTGCTGGCCGAGCGTTGGAATCCGATTCTGGATGTCTTTCAGGAATGCGGAGTTAAGTTCGCCCTGGAAGTGCATCCTACGGAAATTGCGTTCGATATTTACTCTGCCGAACGTGCGGTCGCTGCCTTGGGCGGACGCGAAGAATTCGGCTTCAACTTCGATCCCAGCCACCTGATCTGGCAAGGGATCTGCCCGGCCGAGTTCATCCGTTATTTCCCAAACCGCATCTATCACGTCCATATGAAGGACGCCAAGGTCACCTTGAATGGTCGCTCGGGGATCCTCGCCAGCCACTTGTCGTTCGGTGACCCACGACGTGGTTGGGATTTCCGCAGCATGGGTCGTGGTGGTGTGAACTTCGAAGAAGTCATCCGCGCGTTGAACGCCGCGAAGTACACTGGCCCGTTGTCGGTCGAGTGGGAAGACAGTGGAATGGATCGCGAACACGGGGCTCGCGAATCTTGCCAATATGTGAAAAACATCGACTTCGCCCCCTCGGGCCGAGCGTTCGACTCTGCATTCGCCGAGTAGTTCGCAGTTCCGCCGGAATGAGAAGCTAGAGCAAGCAGCCCGACTTTATCGTCGGGCTGCTTTGTTTTCACGCTAGAGGATAGGAGAAAACCTGAAGCTTGAACGGAAGCCGGACGGACCTGATTGTGAAACGGGAATTGATTTGTTATCACGCTTCGGTCGCATTCGCGATGACCAATT
>CBIHQO010000115.1:0-11755 GCA_966211735.1 uncultured Schlesneria sp. | reverse complement strand
GCAAGAGCTCTTCTTGAAGGAGGCTGTGAAGTACCAAGTCCTGCCACTGGACGACCGGGTGCTGGAGCGGACAAATGCCGAGCTGGTCGGGCGACCGGAACTGATGGAAGGTCGCAAGTCGGTCACGTTCTATCCTGGCATGGTCGGAATGACCGAGAACGTGTTTATCAACCTGAAGAACAAGTCTCACACGATTACCGCCGAACTGGAGATTCCTGAGCAGGGTGCTAATGGTGTGATTCTGGCGCAGGCTGGCCGATTTGGAGGATGGTGCCTGTATCTTCACGACGGGAAGCCGGTCTACACCTACAATTTCCTCGGTCTGGAGCGGTTTTCGGTGAAGTCACCAGACGCCATCCCCGCCGGCAAGGCGACGCTACGATTCGAGTTCGCCTACGATGGCGGGGGCCATGGCAAAGGAGGGACCGGCACGTTACTGGTAGACGGCAAAAAAGTCGGTGAGGGGAAGATCGGTCGTACTCAGCCGAATATTTTTTCCGCCGACGAAACCGCCGATGTCGGCGTGGACGAGGCCACCCCGGTTACAGAGGACTATGAAGAGGGTAACAACAAGTTCACCGGCAAGATCAAGAAGATCCTTGTCGAGCTGAAGTAGTCCTTCAGAGCGTAGCAGGCGGTGCAACCGAGACGATGGAGGCTACGGCTGGGAGGTACGCCTGCGGCGAGCGAGTCGACTTGAGAACGTGGAGCATCACGCTGAGACGTTCGGGTTCCGGATCTTCGAATGCGAGACGCGATTTGCTGGAGCGTCAGTCTGGAATTCGCACGGGTTTTCCGCCGCAGTCAACCCGCGGCGCGGCGGATTGACTATAAGGGATTGCCAGACCGCGCTACGCGCCGTCCCAGACATCCTCAAAGGTCCAAATTCATGAGTGCACACGTTGTCGACGGCCATCCGCCTCATCCTTCGAAAACCGGCAGAGGTGCTTCGTGCTGGTATTATTCGGAGTCGTATACCTGGAAGCCGGGATTTTTCACGGAGTTTATTGCCGGTGACGAGCCGCGAGTTCCCGTTGTTGACGCAAGCACAGGGGGGATTGTGATCTTGTCATTCAGGAGCATTTCGTTCGCTCCCGCAGTGCCCAAGGAGGCACCGGCCAAGCCGCGTGTTGGCGGTGGTGGTTCGTGACGCCGGCGGCGAGAGAGGTGAGTTGAGAGAGTGGTGAGTCGAGGCTGAGACAAAGCAGACTTGGCCACTTGACCGCGTTGCTTCGTAGCATATTGGTCACCGACTTCCTTTCGGACGGATTGGAAATCCGTCCTACGGAATGCGTGCTGAAGGATCAACGGCTGGTTCTTCGGGCGAGTTCTGTGTCGAGCCATTTGGTTCGAGCGGCGACCCATTTCTTCATTTGTTTCAGGTCTTCGGTGAAGGTCAATTGGTTCGGGTCGCGGGGATCGATATGTTTCCAGCGGCGTTCATTGCGAGTGGCGGCGGGGCCCAGGGTTTTGGCGTTGTCGTCGATCAGGCGGGCGATGTTGTCGACGGAGAACTGTTGTTTGCGGAGAGCCTTCCATCTGGCCGCGTACTTCTGTTTGCAAGTGGCGTTGCCGAGCAGCCGGTCGAAGAGATGGTTGGAGAGCCATTCTTTCGGTTCGACGACGGAGCCTTCCCAGTTTCGGCCGAAGGTGGCATCGTAGTCCCAGGGGACGAAGAAGAACCTGGGTTGCGGCACGGTCGCCGACGGGGCATCTCGCGCGATGATGAAGTTCTTGTCGTTGCCGTCCATGTTGCTGGTGAATAACAGGAGCAGATGAAAGTCGATGGCGTTGTCGACGTCGACTCGCGAGGCGATGCCGGACTTGGGATCGAAGAACTGGCGATCAGGGGCCTGGCCGACGAACTGGTTCAGTTCGTCGAGGGGGCTCCAATATTCCAGGTCTTCCGGCTCTGGTTCGTGCTGCTCGTACGCGCCATGTCCCTGTTGGAGGAAGTTGGCTCCATGGTCGACGGCCTTATAGATGCAGGCGTGGCCAGTGTCGTTCTTGTCGAAACGACGCAGGCCAAGCAGTGAACGTTCGACTCGTTCCATCAGCAGGTAGACGCCGTGGTAATGGTCGTTCAAATTCACTTCCACGAACCGGCTACTCGCCGCGACGCGTTTGGCAGGATCGGCTGACAGGGATTGAAACAGATCGTAGGAGAGCTTGTGCCGCATCATTGAGCAGTCGACGAAGGCGGCGTTAAGGACCCAGCTGCGGTCTTTCTGCAGACCCAGCCAATGGGTCGATTCATCCAGTTTGATGGCGAACGATTTCTTTTCATACCCTTGAGACGATGCGCCGCGAACACGGATCTTGCCCTGCAGCAGGTCGCTGTTCCCCTCTTTGATACTCGGCGGTGAGACCATTTTGACGGTGCAGGAAACGTACTGTTCGGAGCCGATCGGGTTCGTCGCGCGGAGTTCCAGGACGGGCAGATTCGATTCCGCGTTGGTCGCAGCGGCCGTGGCCAGGAATGCCAGGCAGAGAATGAGGAAGCGGGATCGGTTCATGAGCAAGGCTTTGTTGAGTTGCTCGGAGATGGTGAGGACACAGTCGCACTCGTTTTACGATGCCATTGGTCAGCGAGCAAGTCCGCCGTGGGCTGAATAGATGTGGAACGAATTCAGGGCGGGCTGGTGGCCCAGAGCGGCCACCAGCGGCACCCAATCTTAAATCCAAAACGAGCAGAATTACGCACGGTCATTTAGCACTGAAAGTGAGAGTTGAAAGTTATTTCTCTTTCTTCTTGGCGAACTCTTCGACATCGATCGCGGCTTTCGTCTGTGTTCCAGGTTTCCCCAGGAAGCCCAGATCTTTAAACCAATCGATGTACCGATCGGTCCATGTTCCAAACGGAATGCCGCCGCGAGCCGTTAGTCCACCGCCGTGGCCTCCGTTGCCGTAAATGTGCATCTCGAGGTTGGGGACTCCTGATTTCAACATCGCAGTGAAATAGTCCGCCGCCCACAAAGCGTGGATCCGGTCACCCGATCCTGCAGAGGCGATGAAGCTCGGTGGCACATTCCTGGGGATCTTCGTCGCAGCGTCTTGCGTGAACGGGGTCGGACCCGGATAGATCACACCCACAAAATCGGGACGCGCCGAAACCTTGGCCAGTGGATCAGCAGGGTCACTGTTTGCGTGTTCAAAGTCATCGAAGAACAAGGCAGTAGGAGCCGACAGTTCGGCACCGGCTGAAAAGCCCATGATCCCAATCTTGGCGGGATCCAGCTTCCATTCGGCCGCATGCGAACGGACCAGGCGAATCGCTTGAAAGGCATCATTCACGGCATCCGTCTTGGGTTCGTAGCCATCCACTCGCAAGCGATTGCGCAGAATGATCGTTGAGACTCCATGCTTCTTGAAGAATGCAACAAAGTCCCCGCCTTCAGGGCCCACCCAGAGAATCTGATGTCCACCGCCTGGCGCGATGATCACCGCGGCACCGGTGTTTGGCGGCTCGTCAGCCGCAAGATGCACTTCGATGGAAGGGTTATGGATATTGATGACGTTGAGAATCCTGTCCGACTTGTTCTTCAGGCTGGTGTTGTACTTTTCAGCCTCGTGAACTCGATCTTGTTTCAGTCGTGATGACCCGGCCGGATACAGCGACAGCACCTGACCATTCGGCAAGATCGGCTCGGGAACGAACGGCGTTTTCGCGGCGGAGTCTTGGGCGAGCGCAACGTGACAACAGACCAAGAGGAGAACCAGCGGACCAGGCGAGAGCTTCATGGTTGGCTTTCAAAGTTGAGAGAGCACCGCATACGACGCATCAGCATGCGATGGCATCGTAGCAACGGGGTTGTCCTGTCGCACTCACTGGGCAATCAAGAGAGCTTTCCGGTCGCTGATCTGGGGGCTCGAAGACTCGCCCCCAGCCACCCATCGTGAGTCTTTGAAACGCACCATCAATGCTGTCTGTGAAGATGGCGTGTTCCGAAGACTGCACACGCCCTACAGTAACGGCAGGGTTGTTCAAGGCATCGGAATATCATTCGTCGACGATTGCTCTGCACATGAATCGCAGACATCATGTCTATTGCGATTAGCCGACCTTTCTAGCGTTCATCTCAGACCTCATTGCTTTCGATCGTCGTTCAAACGGATCGTCATCGTGTCCAACCGCAAGCCGGGATATCTGTTGGGCATTTTGATTCTGGCGGTGCTCTGTTCGTTGCCGCACCTGATTGTTGTTGTCCCCGCACTAGCGGAATTCGTCATCTATCGGCGGATTCCGTATCAGCTTCAGTTTCTGAACAACTGGGGCCGGGTTTTTCGCGAGCAAGACCTGATCTCGTCGGATGAATTCTGGCAGGACCGATTCGTTTACTTGCGCTATCACGACTTCAGGAACGGTAACGTCATTTGGAAAGTGGGGCTCATCGACCCACAAACCAGAACGGTAACCTATTTGGACGGGGAGATACCCGATGCTTCAGGGCCTCAAATTGTGACGTTTGGCTCCCGCCTGTGGATGACGGGAAGTCAACCCGTCTCTGAGCTGATCGACGGTAAATTCCAGCCGTCCTCGATGGTTTATTTTCGAATGTGGTTGCACGAACAGCAACGTTTTTTGCTGGCGGGTGAACCGGCCTTTGTCGAGTTCGCGACGTCGGGATTCACGATTTCCACGTTGTCGGCGGGGGCGTGGGGAGTCAGCCATGAACTGGTGCTGCCGGACAGTCAGCCCACGTTGATTGACGGCATTCCGATCGACTTCAAGATGGCGAGCAAAGCGACGTGCATCAATCAGGGCGACCGACTTCATCTGTTCTTGGAGGTGGAGGGCCGACTGCTGCATCACGAAGGTTTGGAACTGCGTGCGGCAGCCTCGAATGTTGGCGTGTCGGGGCAACCGGCTTCAGCGCTCGACGTGGCGAACAGGATAGCGGATGTGAGGGGCTGGACTGTCGTCAACAAAGTGCCAATGCACGCGACAGGAACCTTCGTTGGATATCCCGCGTTCAGCAACAAGTTCGGCATGTTCGTGGACGGAAAGCCAGCGGCGATCGTCGTGGATACTGCCGATGCCAGTGCGGTCGTTGGACATCTGTTTCGTCTGGAGAACGGGCAATGGTCTGAGTTCGCGACGCAGACGTTTCCGTTCGGAACCTCGGTAATTCGTGCGGTGATCTGCCAGGATCATCAGTCGTCGTTTGTGCTGGCGAAGACATCGGCCGGACTAGTTCATTTGTACGAAGTGAACGCGGATGGGATCCGAGTCGTTCCCAGCTCGCAGAGTCTCAGTTTCGACTCCTTCATGGCGTGGCAGTCGCTGACCGAGGGAGCCCCGCTGCTGGTAGTTGTCTTGGTGCTCGGCGGGATCTATGGATTGGGTGCCACGGTTTTGATGTGGTTCTACACTCGTCCTGACTATGGATTCGGCTTGCAGGAGGTGAAGTTGGCACCAATTCTCCGTCGTGCGCTGGCGCGCTTGATCGACCTGGGCTTGATCGGTCTGTCGACGGTCACGCTGGCCTGGTGGCTGACGCGCGACATGGACTGGTTGTCGCTGATCGAGGCCTTGAATCTGCGCGTCTCTCACCCGACGGTTGAATCGGCGAAGCGAATTGTCTGCACGTTGATCGTATGGCTCGTGGTCTGCGAAGGGTTGCTTGTGGTGGCTCAAGCTCGCTGGGGCCTGACCGTGGGGAAATGGTGTTGCGATCTGCGAGTGTTTCAGACATCGATGCGGCCCTGCGGGCTGCCCAGAAGCCTGGTTCGCGAACTTCTGTTGTGGGTCGATGCGTGCGGCTTCTTGTGCTGGACACCGGGGATCACGAGCATCGCCCTGACGGACCATCGTCAACGGTTGGGGGACATCATCGGCGATACGATCGTGGTCGCTAGTGCGAGTCGCACTTCCGTGTCGCGTTGATCCACCTTGACTGTATTGCAGTTCGCAATACAATTCTGACAAGGAGAGGCATCATGAAAAAACGCCCCGCGACAACCGTGTCGGCCAGTCCGCTGATGGTTCGGCTCGATGCGGAAAGCAAGCAGGCTCTTACCGCGGCCGCTGAGTTACGGAGGATCAGTGTCAGCGACTACGTCCGCACCGTGACCGTGGCCCAAGCTCGGCGCGAAGTTGCCAGCGCTCGCGACCAGACGATCCTGTTGAGTCCCGATGAGCAGTTAGCCTTCTGGCAGGCTCTGAATGCCCCCTCGAAACTGACTCCGGCCCAGAAGCGGTTGGGAGCGATCATGCGGGGCGCGAAGTGAATGGGGTGGTGTTTCCTGAGGGCTTCTCACTTCAATCGCTCGAGCGAAGCCACCCGCGTTCGACGTTCGACTGTGGCCACAGTGAGGTCAACGACTGGCTGCGCACCAAGGCGTTTCAAAATCAGGAAAAGCGGCTCTCCGCGACGAAAGTTCTGCTGGATCAGGATGACGGCATCGCGGGCTTCTACACCCTGGCCACGGGTCAGGTCGACTTCGGGGATCTGCCGTCGGAATTTGCACGCAAGCTGCCTCGGCGAGCGTTGCCCGTCGCGATCCTGGCCTGGCTGGGGGTGAGTCGGGCTCACCAAGGGCAGAAGCTGGGCGATCTGCTGCTCGCGAAGGCATTGCGAGATTGCCACGAGGCAGGCCAGACTTTTGCGTTTGTCGCGGTCATTCTGGACTGTGTCGATGACCGAGCCAAGGCGTTCTACCAGCGCTGGGACTTCGCCGAGTTACCCGGCAGCCCGTTCCGTCTGTTCCTGAGTTCGCAGACCCTGTCCGCCATGATGACACCAAGGTAATCGGCATCGACGCTCGCCAGATGCAGCCCCCTGCTGTCTGCACGATGCCGCGCATTCGACGCTACTGCGCCTGGAAATAGACTTCTTCGTAGGGTTGTACGACGACGAAGCCGTCGCCTTTGAAGTGCATTTGAATCGACTCGCCGCTGCCTCGGCCGAAGAACGTTTTGAGCGAGATATCCTTTTTGAATTCGGGCGTCAGGCTGCCGGACCACGCGACGGTGGCGTTGGGGTCGGTGGTGACGGGTTGATTGGGAGTGACTCGCAGCGTCATCGGCTGGAAGTGAGACGTGATGGCGATCATGCCCGTTCCTTCCAGCTTCACGTTGAACAAGCCACCTGCCAGCATGCCGGTGATGGAGCGCATCATCTTGATGTCCCAGTCCACACTCGGTTCCAATGCCAGCAGATCGTTGCCGTTGACGAAGATGGATTCGTCCTGCAGACTCAGAATACTGATCCGCTTACCGTTGTCGGCCAGGTACAGCTTGCCGCGACCTTCGGCCTTCGTGAGCTTGGTTCCTTCGCCACTGACCGCCTTTTTCAGCAGCGTGCCGAGTCCCTTGTCGAGCAGGCCTTCGCGAGTGAACTTGATGCTGCCAAGGTACGCGACCATCGAACCCATCTTGGTCCAGATCAGTCCGTCGAGATTCACTTCGAGCATGTAGGGGCTTTCGAGTTCGAACAGCCCTTGTCCCTGATCCTGTTGAGATGTGGCGTCGACGAACTCATCAATCGAGTACCGCTGATCGTCATCTTGCGATGGACGGCTGCTGCGCGACTTGGAGAATTGCGGTCGCGATCCGAAGACCGAGCGAGGTTCCTCGTCCACTTCCGCCTCCTCGATCACATCATCGTCCGCGGCGGCCAATGACGGAACATCGATCTCGTTGCTGCAACTGGGGCACGCGACCGTGCGACCGGCAAGCTTATCGGGGGCCTTCAAACGCTTTCCGCACTGGCATCGAATCTCGATCGGCATGATGAACCTCGTTAAGAAAGACGGCGGTTGTCCCGAGAGAAATGCCGCCGCATCGTACCGAGCGATTCCAGAATTTGGCAGTGAGTCCCTTGGTCGGCGGAGCTGAACGGTTCCGTGTGCAAAGGATTGTGACGGGTGAGTGTGGCACGCCCTGAGTCTTCGAAGGGCGTGGATTTCGGCTTCAATCATGACCACGCCCTCCGCAAGGCCTCAGAGCGTGCCACCCAAATTGAAAAAAGCGATCGCCCTGATTGGTCGTCTGAGATGAATGGTTCCCACTGCGCACGGGATTGTGACGGCGTCCGCCGGAATTATGGGAACCAAAGCGACGCCCGCCTGTATAAGCTGGCAGACTGTGCGGTCGCACTTTCGTGTCGCGTTGAAACATGGGTTAGACACAGTGGGTTTCCGCTCGCGGGATGCCACAGTTAGGTGGGATGCGCTGTAATCGTAACTCGACGAACCCCACGAATGTCCGATGAACACACGATCATAGAAAAGGTCCTGGCCGGTGACACGGGTGCCTTTCGGCTATTAGTCGAGAGGCATCAATCGTTGGTCTTTCAGTTTGCACGGAACATGTTGAGGACCATTGAAGATGCGGAAGATCTGACTCAAGAAGTTTTTGTCGCCGCTTTCCAGTACCTTGGCAAGTTTGACAGCACGCGGGCGAAATTCTCGACGTGGTTACTGACGATCACTCGCAACCGATGCCTGAACCAGTTGGCTCGGTACCGGGCCGGTCCACCGGACGCGATTGTCAGCGTCGATCGCGGCCCGTCGCCGGATGCGGCCGCAGTCGCCAATGAAGTCTGGCAGCACCTGTCCGACGCGCTGGAGACGTTGCCGATCGAACAATGGACCGCCTTTGTGCTGGCGGAAATCCAGGAGTTGCCGCACGCCGAGATCGCGATGATCGAACAGATTGAAGTGGGAACGGTGAAGTCTCGAGTCAGTCGGGCTCGCGATAAGTTGCGGCAAGCCATGCAGGCCTGGCAACCGGAGCGAGTGGTCCACGGCTCGACTCGCAAGATCATCGGCAACGACGATACTGCCAGTGAAAACCGGAATAGGAATGCAGAATGATGCCGGAGAGATTTTTATGAAACCGGATGACGACTATCAGAGCTGGTTAAAGCACCGGCGAGCCATGTCCGCTGCTGTCGATGTGACAGATCGCGTGATGGCGGCCATTCGTGCTCCCGCCAAGCCGGTCCGACGTGTCGAACGAGTTGGCTTGGTGCTGCTGTGGACTGCGGCGTCGTTGGTCTTCGTGACCAGAATCGCAGCACTGGTCGGCAACGTGATCTTTCCGACTGACAGTTACCCTGAATTTGCTGTGGATCAACGAATCGAGGACGTTCCCCATGACCATCGAAAACCAACACGTTCGTAATCCCTGGATTGCGACTTCGCTGTCACTTGTCTGTACCGGCCTGGGGCAGATCTACTGCGGTCAGGCGGGACGAGGGTTGATGATGTACAGCGGATCGCTGCTGGCCGGCATGCTGATTATTGCGACGGCTTATTTTGCGAGCAGTACAGTCATGCTGATCGCCTTTCTAGCCAGTCTGGCCAGCCTGATCGGCTTAATGATCTGGTCAGCTCGTGATGCCAGAGGCATCGCACGCCGTCTCGCCATGACCGACTTTCAACCTCAGGAATACAATCGTCCCGCGGTGTATTTGATGATGGCGTTGACGAACTTGCCGTATGTCTTCGGCCTGGCGTTCTTTCTGCGTGCCACGGCGATTGAAGCGTTCATTATTCCGTCGGCCAGCATGGCACCGACCTTTGTCCCGGGCGATCGAATCCTGGTGACGAAGATGGGCCTGGACGTGCAAACGCTGAAGCGAGGTGAACTGGTCGTGTTTCGCAATCCGATCGATCGGCGTCAGACTTTTGTGAAACGCATCATCGGCCTGCCCGGTGAGACGGTCGAGATTAAAGAGGGCAAAGTCCTCATCAACGGTCAGCCGCTGCAACAGGTTCCAGCAGTCAAGGACGAGGCGGGTCGGGATGGAGCAAAGACGTTTCTGGAACGGGCCGGCGACCATCAGTATCGGATTCAGTTCGATCATCCCGATCAGCCGATCGAATCGCCACCCGTGACGGTCGCGCCGGATGCGTACTTTGTGCTGGGCGACCACCGGGACTTGTCGCGAGACAGCCGCGAAGTGGGGAATGTCCCGCATGGGTTATTGGTTGGGGTCGTGCGGTACCTGTATTTTCCCGGCAGCAACTGGGGGCGGTTTGGCACTGTTGAGTAGCTTGGAAAGTAGACGGCAGACTCCGAGCGTGTGATTTTTGACGCCACCGAGTTCATCTCGGTGGTCCCCGCGCTTCTGCACTACATCAAATGCGATTGTGCCAGTTGTTTTGTGAGTAGTGCAGAGGCGCGAGAACCACCGATTCAAGATCGGTGGCGATCAAATCACAGCCTCTCCGTGTGCCGAGCACTCTTCGACTTCAAATTCGATTGGCATGCGCCGAGGAAGAAGAAAACTTCGGCACACGGAGTGTGCCTGCTACTTTGAATCACTTTTCGAGTGATACGCACACCAGTTCTTTATCATTGCGAGCGAAGCAGCACTTGTTCGCATAGGCGGGGGAGGACCAGACGACTTCGCGGCCGAAGCATTCGCCGGTGGGTTCCAGGACGTGGAAGCGGCTGATTTCGTCGTACTTGCTGGCACTGAGCTTGGCGAGGATCAGGTCGCCCGTTTCGCTGAACAGGAAGTACTTGTCTTCGTTGCGAACGATGAAGGCCGTGCCATGTCCGCCGCGGCGCGTGTTCGTCGTGGGGGCGAAGGTGTCCCACAGACGATCGCCCGTGTCGAGCTTCACCGCGCGAAACTGACCCGACATGCAATCGGCTCCGTAGATGATCCCGTCGTCATCAATCACCGGTGTCGTGTTGGCGGCAAAGACAGCGGTCTTGGGAGTGGCACGCCAGACAACGTCGGCTCCCGGTTCACTCTCTTTCAGTTTGAATACGGCGGCGACTGACCCGATTCCGCTGACAAACAGCAGATTGCCGTGATGCTGAGGAATGGCGATCGACATGCCATAGTTCGGCTTGATTGCTTGCGTCCAGTAGACCTTGCCCGTGTCGGGGTCGAGGCCGTTCAGGTCATCGGCACTCCAGATGATCAGTTGGCGTTTGCCACCCGCTTCAATGATCGACGGCGGACAGTATCCTGGTTCACTGGCGGAAAGAGCTCGCCACAATTCCTTGCCGGTCTCCTTATCGAAGGCCACGGCCACGCTGCCTTCGCCCCCGGCCAGGCAGATCAGCTTCTTGCCGTCGACCAAGGGTGCCGCACAGAAGCCCCAGATCGGGGCGTCGATCTTGTATTCCTTCTTGAACTCCTTTGACCAGACCGGCTTGCCATCCTTTTCATTCAGGCAGAGGAGCAGACCTTCCGCACCCAGTGTGTAGACCTTGCCGTCGGCAACGGTCGGGGTGGCTCGTGGTCCCGAGGGATACGAAATCTTATAGGTGACTTTGTCGCTGTGTTCCCAGATCAGCTTGCCATCGTTGGCGTTCAAGCAGAGGACTCGTTCGGTTCCCTTCAGCTCTTTGCGTTCGTTGGGGCTGTTGGAGACATCGCCCGATTCGCGGACATAGTCGGTGATGTAGACGCGATCGCCCACGACCGCCGGTCCGGAATAGCCGAGGTTGACGGGGGCTTTCCATTTCACCTTCAGTCCCGCTTCGGGGAACTTGTCGACGATCCCCTTTTCGTGCCAGACGCTGTCGCGCGTGGGGCCGAGCCATTGCGGCCAATCGTCAGCTCGGACGACTCCAGTGATCGCAACGATAACCAGACAGCATGACAACAGACGATGCATAGCAACCTACTCCATCCATGCGGGGCTCAGACAATAGCGAGGTCGCTTATCGTAGCGACTTGGCTTTCGGTTGTGCGAGTGTTCGTCGAGTGGGCATCAACGATCAAAGATGCGAGAGAATAAGACCCCGTTCGGCGCGGGCCTCTTGACCCCGTCGAAACGACCG
>CBIHQO010000114.1:0-11771 GCA_966211735.1 uncultured Schlesneria sp. | reverse complement strand
CGCCCGTTATGCTGTGGCGGCCGATGATTGTGAAAACCTGCGCGAATGTTGGTTGTTGCCGGTTTCTTTTTCCGGCGGCTCGCTGTATTGCGAGCCGCTTTTATTCTTTGACGACGGTATAATCCTCGGCATGATCCAACCAGGAGGATGCTGGGTGAGATGTTCCGTCCGTACTCCGCGAAGTGGGTGCCTAGCAGGCCGAACTGCTGGCGGCCTGATCTGCGTCGTCTGGTTTGCGTTCAGTCCGTTCATTGGCGACTGTTTCTCTCAGGATGCCTCTCGAGTATCGCCTGCTCTGGAACGGGTCACTCGAAACCGACCAGCATCGATCGCGGCTCGCAAGGTCATCGATGCCCTGGGAACTGGCGGCGATGCCGAGGTGATGCGTGTCGCCCAGATGGTGTTGGATCTGGAAGCCGACTCCTTCAATGATGAACTGGCCTCGGTCCGTCTGTCTGTGGAGGCTCGGTTGAGGTCTGCAACCGATGAAGTTCGGCGCAGGTATGATTCCGTCGTTGATGTCGATGCGGATCGAGCATTTGATGATGCGACAGCCGAAGTCTCTTTGCAGAAGCTGCGGCAGGTTTGTCGCCGTTTTTTTCTGACTCCTGCCGGCTACGCGGCATCCGAACGCTTGATTGCCGACTGGCTGGACGCGAATGAATACGGACTGGCAGCTCGGCTGGCTGAGCAAGTCCTGGCTGAGCCCGTGCATCGCCCGCGAATTACTCCCCGATTTCGTGTGTTGGCAGCGAGCGCGAAGGCGATCGGTGCTACCGAACTTCAAACGCAAGTGAGCGTGGGTGAGCTGGCGGCCGATGCGAAGCAGTTTCGCCAGCAGTTGCAGAAGTATCATCATTCACTGAATCCAAGCGAATCGAATTGGAGCCAGGTTGGAGGTGATCTGAGTCGAACGCGAATGGTGGACGGAAGTCTACCGATACCGATCGCCTTATGGTCAACCGGTTTTTTTGCGAATCAATCTTCGTGGATGACTCGAGAGTTCCTGCTCGGTTGGGAAGGGGATCGCCGGGATGTCGATCAGCCTTGCTGTCCGGCGTCGTTCCCCCTGGTGATCGGCGATCAGATTATTTTCCGTGATGCGACGGGACTACGTTCGGTGAACGCGATTCGCGGTACGACGAATTGGTCGATGGCCTGCAACTACAACCCGTTGGCAGTAGTCAGTCGTGGTGAACTTGCGGTTCGTAGTCGGATGGGGTTTGCGGCCACGCGACAAGGGACACAAAATTCACTCGGCGAAAATTCGTTGATGGGGGCGATCTCGTCCGTGGGGCGTTTGGTCTTCGTTGTGGATAGCAACTCCAGTGATTCCTATGAGGAGGTTCAGGATTCCGGCATTTATGTCCGCCAATTTCTAAATCGATTAGTGGCCGTTCATGCGGTCGGTCCCAATGCAGGTCGCGTGGCCTGGGTTCAGGACGGCAGTCTTCCCGCGCGTTTCAAGAAGCCCGAGGGGGCCGCACAGTTCAGTTTTCTTGGTCCACCGCTTCCGGGGCCCACCGAATTGGTCTGTCTGACCGAACACGATGACGAAGTTCATCTGAGCGGATTCGAAACTCATTCGGGAGCAATGCTCTGGACGCAGCCATTGTGTGCTATCGAGCAATTCGAACAGTTCGATCCGGAACGACACGAAACGGCCTGCCTGCCAGCGCGTGCGGAGGGAATCGTTGTTTGTCCAACGAATACCGGTTTACTGGTGGCCGTTGATCAGGTTCGTCTCAATCTGCTTTGGGCGACCTTTGTGGATGACTTGCCCGATCTAAAACGTCAGCAGATACGTGGCAATCCCCGGTCGCAGTCGCTTGGTTATGCTGGGTACATGCCTCACGTCATGATTTCGAACCGGCGTGTCATCTATCTCCCTTCTCGATCCACGCTTTTGCATTGTCTCGACCTTCAGACGGGCAAGATCCTGTGGTCGATCCCTCGTGCCGATGCCGAATTCGTCGGTGCTGTCGCTGATGATCAAGTTCTGATCGTTGGCAAGCAAAGCTGCCGCAGTGTTTCGCTGCAAGATGGCAAAGCGATTTGGACGACTGCGACGGGCATGCCGGCGGGGCGGGGCGTTGCTCTAAGAAATCAATATGTGCTTCCGCTGGGCGACGGTCGCCTGGCGTCATTGGATCTCAAGACGGGGCGCGATCAGGGAACAAAAGTCCTGCGCAGTGAGATTGATCTGGGGCATCTTGTCGCGGACCGCGAACGGGTTTACTCGATCAGCCAGCATGGTCTTGTCGCGTTGCCACAAGTCGATCCGGTGTTGGCCAGAGGAGAGACGCCGGGCGTGAGTGTACAGCACGGTGTGCTGTTGGCCGAAGCCAATCTCGTCATCGGTAAGGTTCGTGAGGCAGATCGGCAATTGCGGGCGGCCCTGACGAGCGATCTACCGACGATCGATCGCGAACGAGCTCGGAAAGATCTGAAGGAGCTGTTGTTTCAGCGCCTCACCGACGAGCCTGATTTCTCGAACGATGATCTGGCGACCCTCGACAAACTACTGGGTTCGCCCACCGAACAGTTCCGATTCTTGATCGCGGCCGCGTCACGAGCGAATGATCTGGCCGAACCATCGATGCCATTTGCCAGACGCACCTTTCGTCTGCGCGCTCAGGTTGTGGGCGCCGCAATTCCTGGGCAAGACGATTGGATCATCTCGCCGGCCGTGTGGTGTCGACTGCAGTTGTCGGCTTCGCAGCGGAAAGGCTTTGGAAGTGACATTCGCCGGTTGCTTCAAGATCAGGCTCTTGCCCAGGGGACGCTCTCACTCGATGAACTCAGCCGATACGTCCGAGTCTTCAATGACGAGCCCAGCGTGAAGCAGACGCGTGTGACATTGGCCTCAAAGCTTTCGACTGAGGGATCCTTGCATGCATCCGAGACGCTGCTGCTGCGAAATCGAAACGACCATCAACCTGAAGTGGCTGCTGAGGCCGCGATGCGATTGGCAGATCTGTGGGAGAAGTCCGGCTTTGCTTTGGATGCCGCGAAGCAATTGAATGCACTGACGACAGAGTTCGCCGATGTTCCCCTTTCAAATGGTCTTACCGGACTGAGGCATGTCGAGCGAATGGCTGCGGATCGCCCGGGGAAGCGAGCCTGGCTGCAGTCGCGTGCGCCCGAATGGCCCGTCGATCACGTGGAAATCCGGCAGACAACTGCGACATATGAATTCGCGGAGCAGATGCAGGGACCGCTGAAGGGGGCTGAGTCTTCGCAGTTCCTCTCCGATCGCCAAGATATTGCGACGCCGGGCCGGTATTTCCGGGCCGGGCCATCGACTGAGTTTGTGATGTCCCCCGTAAATCTGGAAGACCAATACCACCTCTCTGTCTTCGACCAGCGGACCAAGTTGTGTCTGGGATCGCTGATGATTGCGCAAGCTCATCGCACGCCAACCGCAGACAAATTTCTCCCCGATGGTCACCTGGTCCCCTTTGGAATTCCCGGCGGAGTTCTTGGTGTGTCGACGCTGCAACTGGGCGAGTCGCAGCCCGTCTGGAAGTATTCATCTGCGGAACTTGAGGGTCGAAAATTACCGGCTTTGCCAGGCCCATCGGGGCCCGCGTTTGCATCATTCACATGGCGGAATCGCGTCTACGTCGTGGATCCTGTCGATGGTGCATTGTTATGGCAGCGGGCGATTCCGATGCCGTCGTCCGATCAGCGTCTGGAATTGCTGGGCGATAGCAGCGCTCTGGCCGTACGCATCACCGAGCGACCTATCGGTCAAAACTCCGATCGCAAAGTCACATACGAAGTCTTCGAAACCACGACCGGTCGCAAGCTGTCGACAGTTCGCAGCGGCTTCATTCCTGGTCAATGGCAGGGGGATTTTGGACGCTTTATTGTGGGGTTTGCCGAAACACCGGACGGCCGTCGCTTGCAGATCCGCGACCTGATGAAGGACGGGCCCGAGGTGAGTGAGTTTGTCTCAGAGTCCGCTCGCCAGCCGTTCGTCGTTCCTGGCACGGGGGAACTGGTCTACATGGGCCCCGGCGGTGAAATTAAGATCTTCGACATTCAGCGCGGTCGCAAGAATCTTTCCGTGCAACTGAATCCGACCGAGTTGTTGCCGGTCAGCGTGATCAGAGTCTTCTCGGATCGTTCTCGCTACTACGTCAACCTGCAACGCCCGACTCCGACTGCCACGACGACGCATTCGAACCAGCCGATTAACACGACACAGATGCCAGGAGGCATGCCGATTCGCGATGACATTTATGCGTTTGATCGAGCGACCGGAGAACTGTTGTGGAAGCGAGCCGTTCCTTATCGGACGCTGTTGACCTTTCCCGACAGCCAGGTTCCCTTCCTGGTCACCATCAGTCTGGTCAAGGACCGAGTCAACAATACGCTGCAAAGCCTGACGATCGAAGTGATCGATTCCCGATCCGGTGCAACGATCGGTTTTCGCGACAATCTCAGTTTTGATCACCTGCTGACAGCCCACTACGATGGGGAAGCAGGCCGCATCCTGCTTCGAGGCCAGGCCAGCGACATCGAATTGCGATTCGGGCCGGCCGAAGGGCAAACGCAGGCTGCTCATAAGTAAGGTTCGATCCGCAATCCATTCGTCCGTCTTGACCCGCGCGAAAGTGCCTGCTACTTTTAGTGCCGCAGCGCGGGTGTAGTTCAATGGTAGAATGAAAGCTTCCCAAGCTTTAGGCGAGGGTTCGATTCCCTTCACCCGCTCTTTCTGACTTTCTGGTGCTGATTTCGTGCGCCTCTTGATCGCTCCCATTCGACGAATGGTTGCAGCGGCCGAATGGAAGATGGCGACCGTTCGGCGTGATGCGGCTTCCTTCAGGATCTGCCAATGCTCCGCCACTGCCACATCATGTTGTTTGCTTGCGGATTGCTGTCTTCCCTTGTGCAGGGGGCTGAACCGACGGAGAGTTTTTCGCCGACCGAAGTTGCTCGGGAATTGCTGCAAGTTTATGGTCGGGAATTAAAGAGTGTGACCTATATCCCCGCGCTCGCGGTGAGTAATCGCTGGCGGTTCGGCAAGTTGGCGAAGGATGGGTTGCAGCAGGCAGCGGTGGTTGAGCTGCTCGGAGATTCGCGCCCGACCCCGAAGACGCCTGTCGAGTTCGCCGGGCATCTGGTCTATGCCACTGTTGCGCATGATGCTGAGGGAGCATTGCGAGATCAGTGTGTCGCCGCTGTTCGTTTGGCCGCTGATCAGTTGTTTGAGCCCGGTCTGACGCAAGTACGTCTGCCCGGACCGCAGGAGATGAGCGATGCCGTCTTCATGTGTGGCCCGATTCTGTGCGAAGCTGGGGCGTTGACAGGCGAGCGGCGTTACTTTGATGCGGCGGTACGGTACCTCGCCGAAATGCGCCGCTTGCGAGAGCGGGACGACCATCTCTATCGACATGGACACCTCTGCGATGCGGCCTGGGGACGTGGCAATGGGTTTCCTGCTGTGGGAACCGCGTGGTGTTTGACGTTGCTGCCGCAAGATCATCCCGGTCGTAAAGACCTGTTGACGGCGTTTCGGCGTCACATGGCGGCGTTGGTGAAACAGCAAACGGTGAACGGCCTGTGGCGGCAGGTGGTCGACGTTCCGGAGGCGTACGAAGAATTCAGCGCCACTGCGATGATTGGCTTCTCGTTGCAGCGAGGTGTCTCTGTGGGGTGGCTCGATCGCGCGACTTATCAGCCGCACGTAGATCGCGCGTGGCAGGCGATCTGTCGACGAATTCAGCCCGGCGGTAAGTTGATTGATGTCTGCGAAGGGACCGGCACGCAGAAGTCGGTGCAGGACTATCTCAAGCGGAAGGCGATCCGCGGGGTTGATGATCGTGGCGGTGCGATGGCACTGTTATTCGCCGTCGAGCGTCTAGCGACCGACGGACACGATAAAAGATAAAAGGGAAGGCCTTGTGATTGTGGCTACTCGACGAGTTTGATCTTTAACTCGATGCGTTCGCCGTTTCGCACGACTGTCAGTGGTAGCGTGTCGCCGACTTTGTAGTTGAGCTTGATGAAGACGTTGAACTGCTTGGTGTTCATCTGCAGCGGCTTGCCAGCCAGGGCGATGATGATGTCTTTTTCGCGCAGACCGTCGTCGAAAGCTTGCTGACCACCCGTTCCCTGGCGATTGATCCAGCGGACTTCCAGGGCCGTGTCTGTGTCGGGAAGTCCGAGCTTGGATTTCGTTTCGTCGTTGATGATGGGAGCCCAGGCTTGGAACCGCGGGGGTGCATTCCACATCGAGCCGCGCCAGGAGAAGTCCGACTTCTTCCAGCCCGCACTCAACGCGACCAGATGATTTCCCGATTTGGCGGTTTCGATTTCAACCTGGGTGTCGGTATTGGGGAGGTGATGCAGCACCCACTGCATATCGGCGATCGAGGTGATCCGCTGCCCGTTCATGCGGACGATCTCGCTATTCGGTTTGAGGTCTGCTCTCGCGGCGGCCGAATCGGCGATCACCTTTTCGATCCGAATGCCACTCTTACGATCGATCTTCAGTCCGATATTGTCGGGCAGGGGATACTTCCACAGCATCTCGGTCGAATAGGTTCCGGTGTTCAACGCGTGCTGGTGTTCGGCATCGTGAATATTGTGGCAATGAATACAGTTCGATCGCTCCGTTTGCTTGGCGTACTTCTCTGGATTTCGCAGGCCCGGCAATTCCAAAGCGTTGCTGGCGGATTTGGGCGCACCCCGTTTTCCTTTTAGCTCTGCGAGATTACCGGGATACGCCGCATGCAGTTCCAGGACTCGTTGCATCGTGTTCACGAGGCCTTCGATCGAGTTGTACGCATCCGATCCTTCGGCACTCTGGGTTCCGTAGCGAGCATAGACGACGCCGTCGGCATTGATGAACATGCCGGCCCAATTTAGATCGTGATCGAATTGAAAGAGTGACAGATCGACACCCTTCATTTCGACCTGACGGACCGAGACGAATTTTTCCTGCGCGAGGGCAATTACCTTTTCGTTGCCATTGGCAACATCGGCGTCGAAGGCCGCGCAGTCTTTGCAGGGGACGCACCGAAAAGTCACGAATAGCGGTTTATTCTGTTGCTTGGCGAGATCCATTGCTTCACGGATGTCGTTGTAGACCCAGACATCGGACCGTTTTCCGTTGGCGTCTTTCAGGCGTTCACGCAGGCTGTCGTCAGCATGCAACATTGCCGACGCAGTCAGAACGAGGATGGCGATGAAAAGTGATCGCAACATGTGGGGCCGATTCTGCTCGATGTCAGAGATGGATCTCACCAGAAAAGAACGATCTTTTTCAGGCGAAGTGTGTCACTACGTTAAAGAAACGAATTCGTTCGAAGGAAGTCTCTCGACGGTTCTCCTCGACGAAGAGTTGCAGTCACTATAACATGACGCGCGATTTGGCATCCACGTGGTGGCCAATCGGAATGACCCGTGAAGAGACAGGATCCACTCATGGTCGACGCTGACGCCAAGTTGCCAACGCCAGACGTCCATTCGCCAACGGCACTATCCGTGGAGGCACTCGCGCCACTGGAAGCGGAAAACCTGATCGATATTTATCAGGTGATCGCGGAGTGGATCCGATTTGCAGACGCGAAGGCCGCCGTCGTGTTGACTGTGGGTGGGGGATTGGCCGGGTTGCTAATCCCTTCGCTGAAGGACTATCTCCACAACGACAAACTCGTTCATCCCTTTGAGTGGTGGACGAAGTTTGTAGTGGGTCTGTACATGCTGTGGTTGTTGCTGCTGGTACTGTCGAGCATCTGGGCGTTTCGGTGTATTCTTCCGTTTCGGCGTCGAGGCAAGCATCCGGCGCTGGGGCGATGCGCTCATTTTCATCCCGCCGCAATTCACTATGCCTATACGCTGGATGATGTCGACACGTTCATCACTGATTGTTCGAAGCTGGGAACGGTCGGCTTGAAGAATGAAGTCGCGGCGGGTCTGTTGATCGATTCGCACATCTCGGCGGCGAAATATCATCGCGTGACGACTTCCATTCGCCTGATGGGATGGAGTGCGATTTTTGCGCTCGGTTACCTGTTGGCCAGTCAGTTCTAAGTGCATGCACGCGGATTCGCTCAAGAAGAACGAGCAAAGTGCGATACGACTCGACGACCGATTAGAGTCTTGCCGGAGACACCGGGCACAAACGCGTTGAACCGGGTGCGGATTTCGACGTTGGAACCGAAGCGGTCGCGGTGCGTCAAATCGGCGACCATCGGCAATCCGACCGGGAACAGCGTGACTAACTGAGCTCCCGGCTGCCTGCTGTCGGCCACGGAATAGATCAGGAGCGTCGTGTCGTCGGTTCCCTCGACGGGGCAGGGGAACGGAACCAGATCTGTACGGATCCGTACCGATCGGAATCGTCCTGCCGAATCGCGCAGAGCGAGCGATTCGACAATTCGCGTTTGCTCGAGCTGTGTGAAATCGAGCTTGCGAACGGGTTTTGAAGCAGCGGGTGCGACTCGGCGAAGTCGTTTGGTGGCAACGTCATCACCGCGAAACGCCGCGAGGCCAGCGATCAAGGTGGCGTTGGCGAGCAATGTCCCTTCAGCGGGGTTCGGGCCCAAGGCATCGGGCGGTAGGCCGAATGCCTGTTCAAGAAAGGGGCTGACCCAGCGGTCTCGTTTGAAGCCGTACGGTGTCTCGATCGTGCTGAGCAGATAACCGTACGTGTGCTGTAGTCCTGCGTGAACGATCTCGCCATCCAGGGGTATGCCGGCAATCTCCCCAATCGCTGCGAGCACGGCTGGTTCGACAATGGCAACGTTTGCCAGTTCATCGAAATTACTGCTCTGGCTCCACAGATCGAACAGGCCGCGACAGGCGGCGTCAGCGGAAATCTGTCGGGAGAGCCATGGGCATTCGGTCTGTAGATCTGCGGATGATAGCCGGTTCGCTTTGGCCTTCCTGGTCAGCTTCTCGGCAATTTTCGGAAGGCTTCGGTTCACATCCATGAGTGGAACGTCGATTCTGAATCAATTAGCGGCAAAGACGTAAGCGACAATCTCCACTACGTCGGTCGTTCGCGAATTGTACGTTCAGCCGTCATGAGATGTCATCTGTATCGACGCCGGGTTGGTGCGTAAAGAAAGCGGGCGCAGTCACATGACTGCGCCCGCTTGTTCTTGCTCGATTAGTCCAGGAAGACCACATGGCTCATCGCTGCGGACTGAGATTCCGTGTTCATGAGAACTCGATGCCAGTCGTGCAGCATAATGGTTGCGTGATCCGCGTGACGAATTCGGCCTTTCACATAGACCGATGGATTGCGTCGCATGCTGGTCCAATTCCAGTTTTTCGCCGCTGGGTTGCGTGACACAAACGTGTTGAACTGCGTCTGAGTCAAACCGTTAGGCTTTCTTGGACAGATGTAGACAACTTCTCCACCTGACCGATACAGGAATTCGACCATATGCGGCTTACCGCCGCCCCGTCGAAGTGGCTCATGGCTGAGTACGAGATTCGGGTTCAGGATCAAACCCGGTTCCGGTACGAAGAACCATTCGCCTTGACGAATGAAGGCTTCATTGCGTCTCCGGTTCCAATTCTTGCGTCGAACCTTTAATCGCGTTTGCCGAAGAACGACTTCCGTCGGCTTGAGCGCTTCCATCGCCGTCTGGACAGTCGAAACCGGCCGAGTTTCGGGTACGGCTGCGACAAACCAGTGTCGTTCGTCATGACCACAAAGGAACTTGTGCTTGGCACCCGTTTCCGTGTGAGTCATGAGCAATAGATGTCGCCGTCGAGGTTCCAGATGCAGAACATCAACTTCGACTCGCTGTTGTTGCGAGGCTCGGATATCGAAGATTTCGCCGAGTTGATCGTGCGCGATATCCAACGTTACAGAGTTACGGACTCGATCCTGCCATGTGAAACGGGCTCGAGCACCAATGCGGCTGAAATGCCGCTGAAGAACATTCACGTCCATACAAATTCCCTTGGGAAGATGACGTGAGTCTGTTGGATTCACGTCAGAAAATTAGACCATCGCGGACGTTCCGCGTGGGACTCGATCGATGCCTGGATCTTTGCAAACGGGTGGTCACCATGGGAACCTCCTTTCGATGATGTGCTGTTGGACAAGTTGGGAAACTGGACAGCGGTTCTTGAGAAAAGTTCGGGGAAACGGGACAAATTGACTGAGCCCTGGTTGAGCAGCAGGCAAACTGAAACTTCTGGCAGGAAACATTTAGCTCGGTCGCGAGATTGGTTACACTTTTGGTTGGTGCCAAATGGCACCTGCTGCCTGCCCTGCCTACCCACCACGAGATTCCCGCCGAGGATTGCTATGCCCCGCCTGTTTGTTGCGCTCGGATTGTCAGTTGCGCTGCTGCCGCTGGTCTTTGTCAATGCGGCTGAACCTGAACTGGTCGATCCGAGTCGGTTTGAAGTGACGCCGCTGGTGACCGGTCTGAAGCAGCCGATGGAACTCGCCGTCGCGGATGACGGGACGATTTTTCTGATTGAGATCGGTGGCAAGATCAAGTCGATCCATCCGAAGACGCGCGAAGTTTCTGAGGTCGGTGACGTGAAGATCACGACCGAGCAGGAGAACGGGCTGATCGGACTGGCGCTCGATCCGAAGTTCAGTGAGAATGCCTGGATCTATCTGCAGTACTCGCCACCGAATTTCACGGGCCAGCACATCAGCCGCTTTACGCTGGTGGATGGCAAGCTGGATCTGGCATCCGAGAAGGTGCTGCTCAAATACGAAGAGCAGCGTAAAGACTGCTGCCATCATGCAGGGTCGATGCATTTTGGTCCTCGTGGCGAATTGTTTATCGCGACGGGTGATAACACGCATCCTCACGGCGATTCACACGGGTATGCCCCAATCGATGAACGGGCCGACAAGGCTCCGTGGGACGCTCAGAAGTCCGCCGCGAACACGAACAGCTACAACGGCAAAGTGCTGCGGATCAAGCCGACACCGGAAGGGACGTATGAGATCCCTGACGGGAACCTGTTTCCTCGCGATGGTTCGAAGGGGCGGCCTGAAATCTACGTGATGGGCTGCCGTAATCCGTGGCGGATGAACGTCGATTCGGAAACAGGGTTTGTTTATTGGGGTGATGTGGGACCGGATGCAGGTGGCGACGGGCCTCGTGGGCCGCGTGGTTATGATGAGATCAATCAGGCTCGTCGCGCGGGCAATTTTGGCTGGCCCTACTTCGTCGGGAACAACTATGCGTATCACGATGTGGATTTTGCGACGGGAGCCATCGGCGAGAAGTTCGATGCCAACGCTCCGGTGAATGAATCGCCGAACAATACGGGTGAGAAACTGTTGCCGCCGGCTCAGCCTGCGTTTCTCTATTATCCGGGCGGGCCGTCGGCGGAGTTCCCCGAACTTGGCAGCGGTGGCCGCACGGCTTGTGCCGGACCGGTCTATCATTACTCAGATACGTTGGCTTCGAATGTGAAGTTTCCCGCGGTGTTTGATCGCTCGCTGTTCATCTACGAGTGGTCGCGTCACTGGATTAAGGTCGTGCATCTGGACGCCGAGCACAACGTGAAGAAGATTGAACCGTTCATGCCGACGCAGCAGTTTGTCCGTCCGATCGATATGGAATTTGGACCAGACGGAGCGATGTATCTGATCGAGTATGGCGACACGTGGGGCGTGAATCAGAACGCCCGCTTAGTTCGCATCGACTATGTTCGCGGCAATCGGATACCAATCGCAGTGGCTTCGGCCGAGAACAACATCGGCAAACATCCCTTGGCGGTCTCTCTGTCGAGCAAAGGGTCGTTCGACAAGGATGTTGGCGATGAGC
>CBIHQO010000113.1:0-11771 GCA_966211735.1 uncultured Schlesneria sp. | reverse complement strand
GCTTACGTTCTTTTACGAACGTTTCGGTCATAGCCGTCACGTTTTTCATGCTGCCGTTCAACCAGACGGCGGTATCGATACAGTGAGCCAGCAAGTCGCCGGTCACGCCGCTGCCTGCTGCGGCAGCATCCAGGCGCCACAAGGCTGCCCCGCCCTGCGGCAGATCAGCGGAAATCGTCCAGTCCTGCAGGAAGTTCGCTCGATAGTGGAAGATCTTGCCGAGTCGCCCTTCGTCGATCAGTTGCTTGGCAAATGTGACAGCGGGGACTTTACGGTAGTTGTACCAAACCGTGTTGACGACGCCGGCCTTCTCAACGGCCTGGCACATCGCTTCGCCTTCCTGGGCGTTCATCGACAGCGGCTTTTCGCAGAGGATCATCTTGCCGTTCGCCGCCGCGGCGATCGCGATGTCGTGATGCAGGTTGTTTGGCGTGCAGATATCGATCGCATCGATGTCCTTGCGCTCGACCAGTTTCCGCCAGTCGGTTTCGATGGACTCGTAGCCCCAGGTATCCGCAAAACCGCGAACTTTGGCCTCATCGCGAGCACAGACAGCCTTAAGAACCGGCTTGTACTCGGTTTTGAAGAAGTTCGTGACCTTGCGATAGGCGTTGGAGTGAGTGCGGCCCATGAAGCCATAGCCAACCATGCCGATATTGAGTGGTTTGCTCATTGGTGATCCTCAAGTGTCAAATACAAATGACTCGATGAAATTGCGAGCGGGAGATCAAAGCTCACTGACTCGCTGTGGGAAATGCAAGCCGTCGTCAATTCCAGCCGTGCGCGTCGCGAACCTTGATCATGGCACCCAGGATCGTGTTCCAGGTCTTAGCGTCTTCCAAAGTCGCGTTGGAGAACATGCAACCGTCCCAGCAGATGTGGCGGATCCCGCGGTCGGCGGCCCCCTTCAGCCAATATCCCGCAGCCTTCGTGATGTCCAGTTTGCCCTTGGGATCGTCAGCCAGACAGTGACGCCCAGTCTTGTCGTGAGTGCCGGATCCGTGAACGGTTCCATCATTTTGAGCGACGTGGAAGTCGATCGTCCAGGGCCGCAAAGCGTCGGTCATCTTGGTATACGCGGCTTCGAATTCTGCTTGAGAATAGCCTTCTTTCAACAGTGCATGCTCGGGAGCGTTGTAGCCCATCAGATAGAGATACGTGTGAGCCAAGTCGGCCTGGAATCCGACCGTCCCCGGCATGTCAACCTGTTCGAGCAGGTCGACCATGTTCTTCCAGGAGTGCATGCCGGCCCAGCAGATTTCGCCTTCCGCAGCCAATCGCTCGCCGTTCCCTGCCGCGACAATGGCGGCTTCACGGAAGGTGGCGGCAATCTTCTTGGTGTTCCCGACCGGATCACTTGTCCAATGACCGGGGCCTTCGGCGGCATCGATGCGAATCACACCGTACTTGCGGACGCCGTGGCTGTTCAGAATCTTAGTGATCCGACAGGCCTTCTTCACGGCGAGGACAAACTTCGCTCGCTGTTCTGGGGTTCCCATCGAGCTGTCGCCGACAGTTCCCGGCCAGACAGGAGCGACCACCGAACCGACGGCCAAGCCCTTGCCGGCGATCTTATCGGCGATCTTCTTCACATCATCGTCACTGAGGTCAATTTCGATGTGGGGAGCGAAGAGGAACAGATCCACGCCGTCAAACTTCTGACCGTTCACGCTGGCTGCCGTCGTCAGTTCAAGCATTCGATCAAGCGCGATGAACGGTTCTGCTCCTGGAGATCCCTTGCCGACCAGGCCTGGCCACATGGCGTTATGAAGCTTTGGATACGTGTTCGACATGTTGCGATCCCCAGATGAAAACTCGGAGCCGATGAGATTTGTCGCAGGTGCAAGTCGCAAAACCCTGAATCAACAGCAAAGCTGATTCAGGGTCGCGGCTGAACGAAAACGGGTCTTACTTCTTCTTTTTCTTGGCGGGTGCCGCTACGGCGAACTTCTTGTGATCGCCGATATTTGGCATCTCGGCGTCGGGGAATGCGTCAGGGCCAAAGTAACGCAGGCCGACCAGTGGTTCGGTCCCGGTGTTCTCGACTTCCACCCCTTCGGCCGCTGCCTTCTGGCTGATGAAGACTTCGTCTTCTGTCATCGCACCGAAGCGAATCATGACTGGCGACTGTAACTTCATATTGCCAATGCGACCGCTACCCTGAGTCGTGATCCAGCCCGAAGCGGCACTATCTTTGATAACGCATTTGGCACCAGGCATAACAGTAAGTTCTTTGGCTGAGAAGAGTTGCTTCCCATCGAACCGACCGTAAACGATCCAGCGATCCTGGTAACCCTGGGCCGACGTTTCACCGATATTGATCGGTTCGACGTAGTTGTTGTCCTTGAAGTTCGGATCGATATTCTTTTCCCAATCGAGGGCATCGACGAGGTATTCCAGATCGTCGTGCTTCTTCTCGGGGAAG
Source organism: uncultured Schlesneria sp. (assembly GCA_966211735.1). Classification (GTDB taxonomy): domain Bacteria; phylum Planctomycetota; class Planctomycetia; order Planctomycetales; family Planctomycetaceae; genus Schlesneria. The sequence continues at coordinate 9,346 of CBIHQO010000113.1, read as the reverse complement.
TCCTTGGTCAACAGGGCTCGCGGGACGGCGCGGCCTTCGACCATCGACTGATACATGCCGAACACGTCTGAACCCCATTGAGGTTCGTAGGTGACGAGGCTTCCCGGTGCATGCAGGACGCACGGAGGAATCAGCCAGCCCGTTCCTGGCTTGAGACGGTAGGCCTTCGACAGATCGAGGATCCCGTTATCGCCGTCGTTCCAGCGAGCGAGCGCGTCGATGACGTTCTGCTTGGTCGTGCCCGGCTCAAATCCCATGAAGGTATAGGGGAAATTGTTGCCGATCTGGTTCATCTGTGGCGGGAAGTAATAGGACTCGGGCTTCCCTTCCTGACCGACCAGCTTGGCCTGCTTGTCGTTCTGGTGCATGTGGTGGGGAATGGGGCCCATGTAGTCGAAGAACTTCGAGTAAACAGGCCATTTCTTGTACTTCTTCCAAATCGAAGCACCGACGATATCGGCCCCCAATTCTTCGACAGCATCCTTCAGCGTGAATCGTTCCTTGCCGAAGACGACATAGCTGAGCCCTTCGTCAGCAGCCCGGTTGTCGTTCATGGCGAACGTCGTCGAACCAAACCAGCGTTCATCGATCCCGCCGCGGTGAGTTCCCAAGGCGTAGTAATCGGCGGGATGGAGCTTCAAACGCTTTCCCGGTTGGAGGACCGAACGAGGGACCCACGTTGGTGCAAGTCGCAGAAGACCGTTTCCCGCGGTCAGAGCATCGGCTGCCAGCTTCGCCACGTTCGCCATAATGTCAGGAATCTCCAGGGTGCGGATGCAGAAAGTCTTGATCGATCAATGTGTTCGGATCGCTCGGGCAGAACCGAAGTCGCCGCCGAAGTGAGCCAGTATTCTGATGTTTAGAGTGCGAAATGCAATCCACGCGAAAATAGGGTGCCGCAGACTAAATACCCATTCCGCTGCCGCAGTAGCTCAGATTTCGCAATCGTCATAAACCGACTGCGCGACGAGTTGCAGCGAACCCGGGTCGGATAGGGATTGTCCCTGCGGTCTGTCTCGCTCCAAAACTGGATCCCGGCGGAACTTCGACCTTGTTTGAGCCGAGTTCACCCGCAAGAATGCCCAAACCACCATTTGCGAGAACTTGAAAGGCTTCACCCACTTATGGTTACCGTCGGAATTCTGGGAGCGACCGGCTATACCGCGCTCGAACTATTGAAGATTCTGGTGAATCATCCTGAAGCCAAGGTCACCGCGGTGACCTCGCGCCAGGAAGGCTCGCCTCCGATCTCGTCGGTGCATCCCAGTTTGACCGGGCGGTTGGATATTCGCTGTGAAGACCTGAAGCCGACTCAAGTCGCTGAACGAGCAGAATACGTTTTTTGCGCCCTGCCTCACGCGGCCAGCATGGCAGTCGTCCCGGAATATCTGGCGGCGGGCTGCAAGGTGATCGACCTGAGTGCCGATTATCGACTGACCGATCCCGCGGTGTATGCGCAGTGGTACGGCCACGTCCACACGGACCCCACTCGACTGGGGTCGACTCCTTACGGCCTGCCGGAATTGTACGCCGACAAGATCAAGACCGCCGACCTTGTCGCGAACCCCGGTTGCTACACCAGTGCTTCGATCCTGGGTCTAGCCCCGGCCCTGTGTGGTGGATTCGTCGAACCAACGGGCATCATTATCGATGCCAAGAGCGGCGTGAGTGGTGCCGGACGAACGCCCAAGCAGAATATCCTCTATGCCGAATGCAACGAGAGCTTTTCGGCCTATGGCGTGGGGACTCATCGTCACATGCCCGAAATCGAGCAGGTTTTGTCGCAGACGTCGTCTCAGTCCGTCGAAGTGATCTTCCAGCCGCATCTGGTCCCCATGGATCGCGGTATCCTGGCCACGATTTATGCGACTCCAAAGAAAGCAGCGACGCAAGCCGAGTTGCTCGCCGAGTACCGACGGTTCTACGAAGGCAAGCCGTTCATCCGCGTCGTTGATCATCTGCCTGCGACGAAAGACAGTTCCTACACGAACTTCTGCGACATCACGGTGAGAATCGTGAAAGGAAAGGTGCTGATCATCTCGTGCCTCGATAACCTGATTAAGGGAGCCTCGGGCGTCGCGATTCAGAACCTGAACCTGATGGCCGGATTGCCTGAGACAATGGGCTTGCTCCCTTGCGGACGATAATTTGGAGCATCATATGGCGAGTATTCTGGACTCCACTTTACTAACCGCGGACGAATTCCTGCACCTGCAAGATGGTGGTGCAGCATCGGAACTCGTGCGCGGAAGGATCGTCGAGATGAATCGACCGTACACGTCGCATGGATATTTGACGATGCGCGCTGGATTCCTGATTCAACAGTATTTGCAGGAACACGACATCGGACGTGTGGGGGGAGCTGATGCCGGTGTGGTTACGGAGCGTGAACCCGACACGGTCCGTGGCCCTGATGTTGCGTTTTATAGTTATGAAAGAATCCCGCGGGGCCCGCTCCCAAGCGGTTACTGGCCATTGGCACCGGAATTGGTGATTGAAATCCGTTCAGCTGATGACCGGTGGAAGGACATTATCCGTAAGGCTGGCGAATACCTTTCCGCCGGGGTTATTACTGTCGCTGTTGCTGATCCTCAGACTCAACGAATCCACCTCTTCTCCGCTGACCGAGAGGCTGAGGTCTTGAACATCGATGAACAATTGACCTTTCCCGATATCCTACCGGGTTTCTCTATTCCGGTGAGAAAGCTATTTGAGTGACCCAATTTCAGTTGTCGCTCTTTGACCAACCAACGTACTCAAGGTCTTACGCTCAATGACGGATCTGCTTCCTCTACCTCAAGGTTTCTCTGCCGTCGGCATTCACTGTGGCGTGAAGCCGGACACTCAAAAGCTCGACCTGGCGCTGTATGTCTCTGATCGCGCGTGCGCCTCGGCTGGTGTCTTCACGACGAATCTGGTCTGCGGTGCTCCGGTGAAAGTGTCGAGGGAACGATTGCCGCGATCGACAGCTCGTGCCGTGGTCGTGAATTCAGGCAACTCTAATGCGGCGACTGGTGAACGCGGGATCGCTGATGCGAAGACGATGACGGGACTGCTGGCCAAGCAGATCGGAGCCGCCGCGGACGATGTGCTCGTTTGCTCGACGGGTGTCATCGGACGATTTCTGCCGATGGAGAAGTTTAAGACTGGTATCCCTGCGGCGGCCAAGCAATTGTCGACATCGCCGGAGTCATTCCACAACGCGGCGCGAGCGATGATGACGACCGATACCTTTCCCAAGCAGGCAAGCGTCACGCTGACACTCGGCGGGAAAACGGCTCGGATCAGCGGCGTTTGCAAAGGAGCGGCGATGATCGCTCCGAACATGGCCACGATGCTGTGCGTGATCATGACCGACGCGGCAATCACGCCTGAACTGGCTGCCAGCGGCCTGAAGCACGCCGTTCAAGACTCATTCAACTGCATCAGCGTCGATGGTCACGAGAGCACCAGCGATTCGGTCATTCTGCTGGCCAATGGAGCGTCTGGCGTCGGACCGACGACCGACGCCGAGCGAGCCACATTTCAAAAAGCGCTCGATGAAGTCGCCATGAAACTGGCGACCGACATTATTCGCGATGCCGAGGGAGCGCATCACTTCGTGGAACTGAACGTCACTGGTTGCCGCAATCGTGACGAAGCGTTTCGCATTGCGAAGGCGATCGCCGATAGTCCGCTCGTCAAAACTGCCATCTGCGGAGCCGATCCCAACTGGGGCCGCATCGTCTCGGCCGCTGGCTATGCCGGCGTTCCTCTGAAAGAAGAGGACATGTCGCTGGTCGTCAATGACTTCCTGCTCTATCAAGATGGAGCACCGGTCGCGTTCGACCCGAAAGAAGTTTCCAGCAGCTTGCGAGACAACCGCAACGTCACGATCAATCTGACGCTGAAGCACGGATCAGGTGCGGTGCGATTCTGGACGTGCGACCTGACGAAGGAATATGTCGAGTTGAATGCGGACTACACGACTTAGATCTGGCCTGTAGCAATTTGCGATTGAGATCTCGCGTTGAAATGAGAAACGCCGCTCAAGTTCATTGGGCGGCGTTTGTTTTTGCTATTTGCACAATCGGTTATTTCGCAGTGGCGACTTCGATTGCATCGATCCCGCCGTTCTTCTTGAGTTCGGTGCTGTACTTCAGCGTCACTTTCAGCGTGGTGTTCATGCCTTGAACAGAAGCCGTGGGCGTCGAGCAGTATCCTGACCCCGGCTCGGTGACGACGATCTTCTTGATCTTGCCACCTTCGACGACCGCATGGGCCTTGGCGGCGGTGGTCGGCCAGAGTTCGCCGTTTTGAGGTCGGAAGCGATAGTAGTTCGAGACTTCGTCGAGTCGATCGTTGGTGATCCCGTGCGGCTTGAGGACTTTCATCAAGGCCTCTTTGTTGCGACGAGCTTCCTCACCGGAAGGGCCCCTGCCCTTGGCGGGGGTCACGCCGCTAAATGCTTCGCGGAAGACATCAGGTTTCACACCCAGAGCCGCGGCAATCAACGTCACAGGCCGACCAAAGTCGCCTCGACCGATGTCGTGGCCACCCGCGAACGTCACAGGGACTTGCGTCTCTTCGGCAAAGACTGTTCCCGTGGCCATCAGAACCAAGGCGATGCCTCCCAGAATGATTGACTTCATCACAGACCCTCTCCTTTCAGAACTTCGTGCGGCTTTCGTATCGATGACGAGATAAACCCGTCGCTCTGAAAATGGTGTCGAGATTTTTGCAATAAATCTTGCTCGATGTGATTGCTGATCGAGACCAAGTGAATATCGCAAAATAAATCTGTTGCCGGGCTTAGCAACATCAGTGATTGCAGATTCATCGTCGAATTCGCCTTCCGATCCTATCCAGTTTGACTTCGCCCACCTAAAATGCAGGTTCTCTGACACTCGATTTGTTTCTCGACTGCACGGACGTGACCTTGGCTAAGAAGTCGACTCGAAAATCTACCGCCGCCTCGCTGGCCGAAGTGACGACCGATCCAATTCCAAGCGTGACCGTTTCGCCAGAAGCGATCGAAGCGGAAACGCAGGCGATTGGCCGCTATGTCTGGGATCATCTTTCTCGACGGCAACCCTCCATCTTTGAACGCCGGTGGTGGGATGAGCGTATTCTGGGCGCGGCGATGTCCGACGAATCGCTCAAAGTACAGATGTTTCGATTCGTCGACGTTCTGCCTCGACTGCGAACACATCGCGAAGTGACGCGACATCTGCAGGAGTACTTCCAGGAAGCGAAAGAGCATCTTCCCTGGGCCGTGGAAATGGTTCGATTCGGCGTCGAACATCTCTCGCCCGACTCGGTTTTGTCGCGAGCGCTGGCCTACAACGCTCGGGCCAATGCCACGCGAATGGCGAAGCGATTCATCGCCGGATCCAATGTCGACGAGGTTTTGGCCTCCGTCACAACTCTGCGAAAGCAGGGCTTCGCCTTCACGCTGGACCTGCTCGGTGAAGCAGTGATCAGCGAGACCGAGGCCGAAGCTTATCAGCAGTCTTACCTGGACTTGATTGATGGTATCGCCCCGGCCGTCAATGCCTGGCCAGAGCATGAGCGGATCGACTGCGACAATGACGGCCATCTGCCTCGTGTGAATGTGTCGATCAAGTTGTCGGCTTTGGTCAGTCACTTCAGACCTGCCGATGCCGAAGGAACAGCGGAAGCAGTCAAGCAGCGACTGCGACCGCTGCTACGCAAGGCACGAGAGAATCATGCCTATGTCCATTTCGACATGGAGCAGTATTCGTACAAAGACCTGACGCTCGAAATCTTCAAGCAAACGTTGCTCGAAGAGGAATTCCGCGATTGGCCGGATGTCGGCATCGTGATTCAGGCGTATCTGCCCGATTCCGAACGCGATCTGGGCCAATTGCTGGAATGGTCGAAGAAACGCGGTACATCGGTCTGGGTGCGACTTGTGAAGGGTGCTTACTGGGACTACGAAACGGTTGTTTCGGCGGGCCGCAATTGGCCGGTTCCCGTATTCGAGCAGAAGTGGCAATCGGACGAGAACTACGAACGGCTGACGTTGCTGCTGCTGCAGAACTACACACTGTTGCGCCCCGCATTCGGTAGTCACAACCTGCGCAGCCTGTCGCATGCGCTGGCTTGTGCCAAGTTGTTGAATGTCCCGGCCGGAGCTTTTGAACTGCAGATGCTGTACGGCATGGCCGAAGACCATGCGCGTGCCTTCAGCGAGATGGGGCATCGAGTTCGTATCTACACCCCCTTCGGTCAATTGATGCCGGGGATGGCTTACCTGGTCCGACGGCTGCTCGAAAACACCTCTAACGATTCCTTCCTGCGACACAGCTACGACGAGAACGCGAAGATCGAGGATCTATTGATGAAACCAACCACCGTCGCTTCGAAGTTTCCCCCCAAGCGCAAGGCTCCGGCTCCCGAGTTCCTGAACGAGCCGACCGCCGACTTCAGCCGCGAGGAAATTCGCGAATTGATGCTGGATGCCCTCGGCAAGGTCAACGATGAGTTGGGCGAAGACTATGCGATCGTGATCGGCGGCAAGTCGATTCACGCTCGACCGATGATGGTAACTCATAATCCGTCGCAGAAAGATCAGATTATTGGCCGGATCGCTTCGGCGACAACGGATGACGTCGAAGCCGCCATCGAAGCGGCTCGACGTGCGTTCCCGCAATGGTCCAAGACTGAAGTTCAATATCGAGCCGAATACCTCGAGTTGATTGCTCGCGAACTTCGTGAACGCCGCTACGAACTAGCGGCGTGGCAAGTCTACGAATGTGGCAAGCCGTGGGTCGAAGCCGATGCTGATGTCTGCGAAGCGATCGACTTCTGCAACTATTACGCTCAACAGATGCGGCAACTCGATGATCCGCTGCGATTCGATCTGCCGGGCGAAGAGAATCAATACTTCTATCGCCCGCGCGGTGTCGTCGCCGTGATCGCCCCCTGGAACTTCCCGCTGGCAATCCTGTGCGGCATGACCACCGCCGCGCTCGTGTCGGGCAATACCGTGATCATGAAGCCCGCCGAACAGTCCTCGGTGGTCGGCGCCAAATTCATGGAAGTGATTCTGGCGGCCGGATTGCCAGACGGTGTCGTCAACTTCCTGCCGGGGATCGGTGAGGAAGTCGGTCCGACTCTTGTCGGTAGCCCTGATGTCGACGTGATCGCCTTCACCGGCTCACGACAGGTGGGACTGGCCATCAATGAACAAGCCTCTTCCACACATGGATCGCAGGGTAGCGTGAAGCATGTCATCGCCGAGATGGGTGGCAAGAACGCCATCATCGTCGATAGTGACGCCGATCTGGACGAAGCGGTTGTGGGCGTGATTCAGAGCGCCTTCGGTTATGCTGGGCAAAAGTGCTCGGCCTGTTCGCGAGTAATCGTCGTCGGCGATGCTTACGACGAGTTTCTAACGCGTCTGACCGATGCCACTCGCTCGCTAAAGCTGGGTCCGGCCGAATTGCCATCGACAGACATTGGACCTGTGATCGACGAAGATTCGGCAACTCGAATCTTACGATACATCGAACAGGCCGAATCGATGGAAGAATGCCAACTGGTCTTGGGCGGCATCGATCCCAAGCTGGCATCGCAAGGCTATTTCATCAGCCCGCACATCTTCGCCAACGTTTCGCCAGACTCTGCGATTGCCCAGGAAGAGATCTTTGGCCCGGTCCTGATCGTCTTCCGGGCTCGCGACTTCAGCGAAGCACTCACGATTGCGAACGGCACGGACTACGCCTTGACGGGCGGCTGCTATAGCCGCAGCCCTGCCAACCTGAAGCGGGCTCGCAATGAGTTCATCGTCGGCAATCTGTACCTGAATCGCTCGATCACGGGTGCGTTGGTGGCTCGCCAACCCTTCGGTGGCTTCAAGCTGAGCGGCATCGGCAGCAAGGCCGGGGGCCCCGATTACCTGAAGCACTTCTTGATCCCGATCAACATCACCGAGAACACGCTTCGACGAGGATTTGCACCGCAAACGGAAGAGTAGTCGAGAAGATCGGCATCACTCGAATCCGATGAAATCAGTACGACAACCCGGCCCGGAGCATCATTGTTCCGCCGGGAGTAAACGTCGTGGGGTCGTTGGTGAACGAGACTTGGCGAGACATCACGTAACCTGCTTCGATACGACCGGCGAATCCACCCGGGACTTTCGCCTCGTAACCGACGATGACGCGATTGTCTTTGTAGATGAAGGTGTCTTGAGCTCCGTTTGACTGCTGGATCGCCCAGGTATTACCGCCGAAGATTTCGGCTCCGAAGTACCCCCAGTGTTCACATGACCCGGTCATTGCAAACCGTCTCATCACACGTGGACGCGGGATCAGCAGTTCCAGCTTGTAGTCATCGCTGGGAGTATAAATCAGCCCCGCAACGGGCATCGCCGGCAAGTTCTTACGGCCGAGGTACAGGACACCAAACGAGTACTTGAACTGCGGGTTGACCTCTTTGATGAAGATGGCCCGGCCTGTCACGCGAAACCCGTCCCCGACCGATCCGCTGAGGTCAGAGAACAAGCCTCCCCCTGCCCCAAGGTCGACGGCCCAGGTTTCTCGTAGCGGAATCAGGCAACGCACTTCAGCGGTAAAGTTGTAGAGCTGACTCGGCACATTGATCGATGACGGCGCACTGATCATCGTGGTTCCGCCACCCAGCACGAGGCGTAACGGAGATCCCTTGATGAAGACCGGGATGATCAGTGTCGATCGAAGATCGACATCGCTGACAGCAAACCCATCGACCGGAGCCAACCGCGTTGCCGTCACAGCGGTGTCGTAAATCATGCGGCGAGGAGCCGCCGTCAATGGGGTCGCTGCACTGTCCTCTTCGGTATCAGCAAAGACTTCAATTGGATTTGCTGGTTCGAACCAGTCGTCTGCGTTCCAATCGTCCGCGGGGTTCTCTCCGTCCAACGGCCCAGAAATCGTGGCGGGTGTCACGAACCGATCGCGCGAAGATTCATCGTCGAATGCAGGCTGCAACGGCTCATTTCGTCCAGCGACTGCCGAAGCAGACGCTGACAATAGGACAGCCAGCGCGAGACAAACCAACTTGGCCATGGCGTTCGCCGGAGGAGACACGGAAACAGAGACGCAGTTTTCCGAAGTTTCGGCCCCTCGCGAAACGTATATCCACTATTACCCATTCCAGCCGCACAGCTTGCCAGATGCGCGACGGAACCACCCGTCGTGAGACTCGATCGGCAATTCCGGCCGAATTGGGCTCGCGAGTTCGCGGGGATAGGTGCGGATGTCACCGGAGAAAATTGTGGCCGCGGATGTTCTGTAGGACGGATTTGCAATGGGTGCATTTCGATTGGCTGCCTACTCAAGCCGCTTGATTGCTGAGGTCG